>CAINSH010000169.1 GCA_903852955.1 uncultured Actinomycetes bacterium
AAATCCAATTCGTGCTTTATGGCCACGAGATCCATTAGGTGATCGCCGCCAAGCATTTGATGCGGCAATTGCCTTAGTTGAAGCTGCGCCAGTTCATAACCTTCAAGAAAGTGCAGATTCAGAAATTAACTCTTGGATTCAAGATGCACAGGCATTGATAAGCGAGCAGCGAAATACTAAGAACGAAAAAATTTCTGTTTCGCTACCACCACGTCTTTCGACATCAACTCTTGTTGCATTGCACAAAGATCCTCAAGAGCTTGCGCTAAATATTCGCCGCCCAATGCCGCGCGGTCAAGATCAATATTCACGTCGTGGAACGGCCTTCCACTTATGGGTAGAGCGTCAATTCACTGACGCCGCAGTTTTATTTGGTGATGAGTACCTAGATTATTTGGATCCACTCGATGAAGATTCAAAGCTTGAAGATTTGAAAAAAGCTTGGCTGGGTAGTGAATTTGCTCATCGCACACCGGCGCGCGTTGAAGTTCCATTTGAAACAACAATTGCGGGCATTTTGGTACGCGGGCGAATTGATGCTGTGTATGCAACTGCCGATGGTTTTGAAGTAGTTGACTGGAAAACTGGGTCTACCAAGTTAGATTCTTCAGCAGCTGTGCAGTTAGCAATGTATCGCTTAGCGTGGTCAAAGCTTTCAGGGACGGATATCTCAAAGATCAGCGCTGCTTTCCATTACGTGCCAACTTCTATTACAGACCGTCCTGCAGATTTATTGGATGAAGCTGCATTGATTGCACTAATCACTAGCGCCAGCCAGGAATCGGCATAAGAATTGAAATTAACTAGATGAAGATTCTTATTCTCATCGCTTCAATGGTGAGCTGGGGGATATCAAATCCACTTGCAGATTTAGCAATAACTCAGTTTTCACCTCTGCTGCTCTCACTTATTGAGTGCACTGTTGGTTTTCTCTTTATAGCAATCGTCACATTCATTCGCCGCAGTAAGCCACAAATTCCTTGGCGGCTAGTGGTTCCCATCGGAATCATGCAGCCAGGCTTAGCTTGGTTATTGGGCAACACCGGTTACACACATGAAACTGCAAGTACCGGGGTATTAATTCTGACAGGTGAAACTTTATTCACCGTTTTAATTGGAGTTTTCTGGCTTGGAGATCGCTTAACTAACAAGCAATGGTTCTATTTCCTCCTAGGAATGTTCGGCGTAGTTGTTGCTAGCGCAACAGGTACACACCTTGATGCAACGTCTACATCAATATATTTTGTTTTATCAGCAGTCCTATTCGGTATATATGCCAACATTTTGCGCAAGCATTTATCGGAATACTCACCCGTGGATTTGGCACTTGGACAAACCCTTGTATCTGTCTTGTTTCTTGGCGTTTTCTACTTGATTAGCGGGCAAAACGCTCCAGCGGATGTAAGCACTCACATCTGGGGTGTCGGCAGTTCTCTCTGGTTTATTTGGAGTCGGCCTGCCCTTTGTCGCTTTTAACTACGCTCTTCAAAACCTGCCCGGCCGCATTACTGGACCATCGCTGAACATCATTCCTATTGCAGGCGTTGCCGCCAGTATCGCTTTAGGTCGGGGCGCTCCAACAGTTGCACAATTAGTTGGCGGCGTAATTGTTATCGCCTCCGTTGCCCTTATCTCGCAAAAAGAAAAAGGCGCATTAATGACTGAGCGCGAAATCGCCGCACTAGAACGCGAAGGTAGAGAAGCCGGCCGTATGACTTTAGGTGGCCTCGATCAAACTACTGATACGCCAACGTGGAAAACCGGTCCTAATATCAATAAACCATATACCTATGGTGGAGATATGGACGAAGAACCGAGAGTTTAGTTTTCGACTTCGATCTGCAGTGGCAAGTGATCACTCATACCTGAGTGTGGATATTGAATATGAGTGACATCTTTAGCAGTTAGACCTTGAGATAGGAAATAATCGATTTGTACTTTTGGATACCAACTTGGGAAAGTGCGCATTGTCGCTAAAGATTTCCATGTAAATCCGCGGGCAAAAATTCCAAAAGGAATATTGAGATCGCCCATAATGATTATTTTGGATTTATCAGTAACACCCAACGTGTTGGCCCAACGTTTAATTTTAATCAGCTGCACAAGCGAAAAGCCTGGCACGAAAGAGAGATGCGTATTAACGATTAGCCAACCATTTTCAAGTGTTGCCGCCAGTGCGCTTCGTGGGTGATCACGAACATAAAAACGTTTCATCTTTCCTTCAACTGGAAAAGCCATAAGAACACCAATAGGTGAACCCTTTAAATCAAGTCGGTGCCAAGATGTAACGGCAATCTTTGAAGCCATCCCGATTCCATAAGCAGGTGGTGCAGTTTCACTTTTGTTAGTAATTAACTTGTCATCGCTATCAGTGGGGTTTCGCCAATCATCATCGGGTGAACCCATAAGTGACGGCGCAAATGCCCAGTCATTGGCGGCGATAATCGATGCAACGTTGGCAGTTTGATTGTGATTTCCTGATCGATCCAAGAAATAATCGACCTCCTGAAGGCCAATGACATCACTGGCCAGTTGACCTAAAGCCGCAGAAAGCAGCGCTCCAGCGTCGGCTTCTTTATCTGGCGGCATCGGTTCCCCGTGCAGCAGATTCCATGATGTTATGCGCATGGGGCGATGCTAGTAGCGTTCACCCCTATGAGCGCGCGTAATCAATCCTTATCTCCAATAAATCGCGCCAGCCACCTGCGAACCGATGCCAAAGCTTTGGAGCAGCTTTGGGAAAACGCATTAATCATTCAGATTATTGACAGTCGAATTGCCGCTACCGAAGATGCGCTAATTTTCTGCGACGCCGCAACGGTGAGTTCGCAACAAGAATCATTTGAAAAAGGGGAGCGATTTTTCTTAGGGCTGGGTCGAGATAACAACACACCATATTTTGCTTGGCGAACTTCATGGATTAATGAACCTGCAACTGAGGAAGAAAAATACGAAGGCTTTGCAACTTTGCGCGAAATTGGCAGCAACCTTGATGAAATCGAAATCTCACTGGCTATGCATGCCGTGGGTTTAGCTAACTGGCATGCAACGCATCCATGTTGTTCACGATGCGGGGCAACAACAGTCAGTGATTTAGGTGGCGCAGTTCGTGTCTGCATTGCCGATTCAACCCAACATCATCCCCGAACTGACCCGGCAGTAATTGTTTTGGTTAAAGACTCAAACGATCGTATTTTGCTTGGCCATCAACCAGTCTGGCCAGAGAAACGATTTTCTACTTTTGCAGGTTTTGTTGAACCAGGTGAATCTTTTGAAGAGTGTGTATCGCGCGAAGTTTTTGAAGAGGCTGGCGTCTATTGCAATGATATTAACTATTTACGTTCCCAAGCGTGGCCATTTCCAGCTTCAATCATGATTGCATTTGAGGCAATTACCGATCATCCAGAAAATGCCCGCCCAGATGGCGAAGAGATTACTGAAGTTCGTTGGTTTACTCGAGATCAAATGAAGACAGCAGTTGCCACGCAAGATATTTTGCTTCCACCGCTTATTTCAGTTGCGCGCAAAATGATTACAGCTTGGTATGTTGGCAAAGACGGTTATGTTGATACCGATCTACATGGCGGGGAGACCTGGCGATAGTGTCTGATCTTCGCGCAGAAGAGATTTTAGAATCTCTAGATAATGAACAAAAGGCCGTTGCACTTGCAACGCGCGGACCAGTCTGCGTAATTGCAGGCGCCGGTACTGGAAAAACTCGAGCAATCACACATCGCATTGCATACGCCGCAGCAATAAATGTTATGGATCCACATAAAGTTCTAGCGCTGACTTTTACC
>CAINSH010000170.1 GCA_903852955.1 uncultured Actinomycetes bacterium
TGCACTTGGAACTCCTTGGGTTCGTGCTGATCTACCAACTGCAGAACTAGTTAAAGTTGCTGCCAACTCATTTCTTGCCACGAAGATTTCTTTTATCAACGCTATGGCTGAAGTATGCGAAGCTGCAGGCGGCGACGTCACGGTACTTGCACAAGCAATTGGTTATGACCCACGTATTGGAAACAAATTCTTACAAGCCGGAATCGGTTTTGGTGGTGGGTGTTTGCCCAAGGATATTCGAGCATTTATGGCCCGCGCCGAAGAATTGGGCGCAAAGCAAGCACTTGAATTCTTGCGTGAAATCGATGCAATTAACTTACGTGCTCGCCAACGTGTCATTGATGTTGTTCGCAGCGAACTATCCGAGGATTTAACCCAGTACAAAATCGCAGTGCTTGGTGCAACGTTTAAGCCAGATAGTGATGATGTTCGTGACTCCCCCGCCCTTGATATCGCTGCCCAGTTACAGGCAGCTGGCGCAACAGTTGTTGTTCATGATCCTAAGGGAATCGAACCAGCACGCAAGCGTTTTCCAAATCTTGAGTACGCACAGGTAGTTACGGATGCAGTAAAAGGTGCTGATTTATTGTTGCATTTAACTGAATGGAAGGAATATCGAGCCATCGATCCTTCAGCAATTTCGGCACTGGTTAAGAACAAAATTATTATTGATGGAAGAAATATGTTAGATCGCGAACTTTGGCGTAAATCAGGTTGGAAATTCCACGCTCTAGGACGCTCAGATTAACGAACAGGCAACTATTGATTTAGTCCTTGCGATGAAAACTTGGGCTGTGGTTGGCCTTGGAAATAACCCAGAGCGCGCAGCTTTTGGTGTTGCAAAGTTACTTCAAGAAAAAGGTCATCGAATAATTCCGGTGTATCCCCGAGCAGAAATTGTGCACGGTGAAATTGGATATAAAACACTTTCTGAAATTGAAGTTCCGGTTGACGTCGTTGACTGCTTTGTTAATTCAACTCATGTTGGAAAAGTTGTCGATGAAGCAATTGCTATTGGGGCAAAAGCGGTCTGGTTACAACTAGATGTAATTGATCATGAAGCGGTAGCCAGAGCTGAAGCTGCTGGTTTACTGACCATCATGGATCGATGTCCTGCGATTGAGTATAGAAAGAAAGCTTAGAATCCGGTTTTCAGATTTCGACGGGCGTTCAAATTTGCACCTTTAGCTTTAGCTTCTTCATTAATTTCTTTTAATCCAGTTGCAACTTTGGAGTTTATTGCACTATCTGAAACACCTAAAATGCGCGCAGCTAATAGCGCTGCATTCTTTGCATTTCCAACACCTACGGTTGCCACAGGTATTCCCGCAGGCATTTGAACTATTGAAAGTAAAGAGTCCATGCCATCTAAATTTTTCAAAGCAACCGGTACACCAATAACTGGCAGAGTTGTTAATGATGCGACCATTCCAGGCAGATGAGCAGCCCCGCCTGCACCAGCGATAATCACTTTAAAGCCCTTGCTTTGTGCGCTTTGGGCAAACTCAACCATCTCAAGTGGCATGCGATGTGCTGAAATAACTTCAGCTACATAAGAAATTCCGAGATTATCCAAAATCTTTGCTGCATCTTCCATCACTGGCCAGTCAGAATCAGATCCCATGATGATTGCTACATCACTCATCGATTTCTCCGCTCATGTAATCAAGTGCGTGCTGAACTTCTTGGACTAATTCTACGACGTTATTTCCAAGCAGATTTACATGGCCAATCTTGCGGCCAGGACGTACTTCCTTCTTGTAGTGATGAAATTTAAGCGCAGGTGTTCGGGCCATTAAGTGTAAATATGGTCGATACATATCCTCTTTGTCTCCGCCCAGAATATTTCCCATGACTGCATATTCAGAGGTCATTGCGGGATTGCCAAGTGGAAGATCTAGCACCGCACGCAAGTGTTGCTCGAATTGACTAGTAATTGAACCTTCTATCGTCCAATGTCCAGAGTTATGTGGACGCATTGCAAGTTCATTGACATATAAATTTTCACCTTTAACAAATATTTCAACGGCCATAACTCCAACTACGCCAAGCTCGTGTGCGATATCTAAAGCCAATTTCTGTGCTTTTTCGCTCATCTGTGAAGTTAATTGCGGCGCCGGAGTAATTGTCATTGTGCAAATACCATCACGCTGGACCGTCTGTGTGGGCGCCCACGTAGTTGCTTGTCCGTGTGGAGATCTTGCAACCATGACCGCTATTTCATAATCAAAATCGACAACCTCTTCTACAAGTACTTTGCCTGTTTCTTTCAGAATCATTTCAAGTTCTGCCGTATTTTCTACTTTCCACACACCTCGGCCGTCATACCCGCCAGATATTGCTTTGGCGATTACAGGAAATGACTTAATTTCTTCGGCATTGCTAACGGTTTGGTGCAACGGAGCAGGAAAATTACTTAAGCGATCGCGCATTGCCGCTTTATCCTGCGAAAAAATAAAACTTTCAGAGCTTGGTCGTACAACTACGCCGTCTGCCTCTAAAGCTTTGATAATACTTAATGGAATAAGTTCGTGTTCAAAAGTTATGACATCACACTTCTTTGCAAAAGCTCTGACAGTTTCTAGGTCTTTGAAATCACCCACAATATGGTGAGTAATTTGCGCTGCACTGTCATTTGAATCATTTGCAAGTAAGAGAAGATTTACACCTAACGCTTCGGCGGGTGCGATACTCATTCGTGCCAATTGGCCAGCACCAATAATCCCGACTGTTGGAAAACGCTTGCTCACAGGCTTATCGTAGATGAACTACATCGCCGGCTTGAACATGGCTGCCGGAATCCAGAATCAGCTCACCGCGTGCAGAGATTCCAACTGCTATTCCCTTTTCTATCTCTTCATTTGGGTAGTGAATCTGCACTTTTGACCCAATACTTGCGCTGAGATCTTTATAGAGTTCAGTAACGGAATCTTCTCCTTGATCCCAAAGCGTAAAATTCTTTTCAAATTCGGTTAGTACGTCACAAAGTAAATTATTTCGATCAAATCCTGATGCACCTTCTATTGAAAGTGATGTGGCAGTAGGGACTGGAAGTTCATCTTGACGCATTCCTACGTTGATTCCAATCCCAATTACAACATTTTCACCAACAATTTCAGCAATTAGCCCACATACTTTTTTCTCATTAATAAGCACATCATTTGGCCACTTAACTTTTGCATTAAATTTATTGAGAGACTGTGCAACTGAAGCTCCAGCCATGAGTGCAATCCAACCCCAATCATCTTTATTGCGATTTGGTGTAATTACAAACGAAAAAAGTAGTGCGGAATTTTTCGGCGCTTCAAATGTTCGGGACATTCTGCCTCGCCCTGCGCTTTGATAATTAGCTGCAATCACATCACCCGGACGTGCTTTACCTTCGCGCACCAACTGGGCCAAATCATTTTGCGTGGAAGCGGTGACATCAACCACGCTTACTCGCCAGTACTGCGTAA
>CAINSH010000171.1 GCA_903852955.1 uncultured Actinomycetes bacterium
AACACAATTGCTGTTCGCGATGTTTCATTTGATGTTGCACCTGGCGAAGTTTTCGTAGTTATGGGACTTTCTGGTTCTGGAAAATCAACGTTAGTTCGCTGCATGACACGCTTAATTGAACCTACTCAAGGATCGTTAACTCTTGAGGGTGAAGATATTTTGAAAGTTGATAACGCGCGTTTACGCGAACTCCGCAAGACCCGTTTTTCGATGGTCTTTCAGCACTTTGGTTTGCTGCCACATCGAAACGTAATCGACAATATTGCCTACTCATTAGAAATTAACGGCGTCAAAAAAGCCGACCGCCATGCGCGAGCAAATGAAGTTATCGAACTCGTTGGCTTACAGGGTTATGCCCATGCTTATCCAGAACAACTTTCAGGCGGTATGCAACAGCGCGTGGGATTAGCGCGGGCACTTGCGGTTGACCCTCAAGTTCTTTTCCTCGACGAACCCTTTTCAGCACTTGATCCATTGATTCGCCGTGATATGCAGCAAGAAGTTATTCGTCTGCACCGCGAACTTGGCAAGACCATGGTCTTTATTACTCACGATTTATCTGAAGCAGTAAAAGTCGGCGACCGAATTGCAATCATGCGAGATGGCGCGATTGTGCAGATTGGAACCCCTGAAGATCTCGTTGCTAATCCGGCCGATGAATACGTGGCTAACTTCGTTCGCGATATCGCAAAATCACATGTCTTAACTTTGCGCCACCTTGCTCGGCCTGCCGAAACTGGTGAAGCTACCGATGGCCCAGAACTATCTGCCGACACCATTATTCGAGAAGCTGCGCAAGTGATTTTGCAGTCCCACAAACCAGTGCGAGTGAACGATAAAGGTGTTGCACTAGGCATAGTTTCGAGCGAGGATGTTTTGCGGTTAATTTCTGGTGTGGCCTAATGAAAGTTCGTAAGTCCTATCTTTTATTAGGTTCGGTAACTATCTGGATTTTGTTAGCCAGGTTATTGCACGGTAAAAATACTTTGCAGCTAGATACGTATGAAAATACTGCTTTCACAACTTTTGTTGGCGAAAAAGCTTTAGAGCTTCGCGGTAACCGCACTGGTAGCCCCGCATTTATTTACTTTTTCAATCCAATTCGCGCAGTCATAGATGGTTTTGTGCAGTTCATTCGAAACATCATTGCAGTTCCTGCACCTAATTCAGTTATTCCGATTATCGGCTGGCTTGGAGTAGTTGGAATTGTGGCTTTTGTTGTCTTTGCCACAAGCCAGTGGAAAACCGCGCTTCTTGCTACTTCCTTGCTTTTAGCTTGCGGGGCGCTTGGAATGTGGCAGTTCACTATGGATTCAATCGCTATGACTTTAGCTGCCGTATTACTTTCGCTAGCAATCGGAATTCCACTTGGCATCTGGGCTGGATTATCTGATCGAGTTTTGAAAATATTGACACCGTTTTTAGATCTTGCCCAAATTCTGCCGACTTTGGTCTATATGGCACCGATTGCACTTGTCTTTATGATTGGTGCCGCTTCAGCCACGATTGCAACGATGATTTATGCAATTCCAATTTCGATTCGTATTACTTCTCATGCGATTAGAAATTTAAATCAATCACCGGTTGAAGCCTCTGAATCCATGGGTTCAACCAGAAAACAAACGTTGACCAAAGTTCAGATACCTATGGCCAAGCAGATGATTGTGCTTGGAATTAACCAAACAGTTATGGCCGCAGTTTCCTTTGTTGTGATCGCAGCCTTAATTGGCGCACCTGGATTAGGCAAGCCAGTTATTTCAGCTTTGATTATCCGAAATGTTGGCCAAGGCTTTGTAGCTGGTTTTGCCGTGGTTTTCTTAGCTATTTTGCTAGATCGCAGTACCAGCGCCGTAGCTAAAAAACAGGCCAGCTTTGTTCCAGCGACAGCTAAAGAGATCATGCGTCGGCGCATCATCGTAGGTATCGCCGGTGCTGGTGCAGTGATTTCAGTATTTATGTCTCGCACAATGTTATGGGCGGCAGTTTGGCCAAAAGAAGTAACTGTTGCGCCTCAGGTAGAACGCTTCACTAATAATGCAACCAACTGGATCCTAGATAATTTATATATCTTTACCGTTGGATTTAAGGATTTTATCTCCTACTCAATTCTAAATCCTTTGGAATCTTTATTATCTGCATCGCCTTGGTATGTAACTGTTGCAATGATTGTTGCGCTTGCATTAATAATCGGTGGCGGGCGCACAGCCATATTAGCTTTTGTCTTGGCGATGGGAATAGTTCTTTCAGGTCTTTGGTATGAAGCCATGTTGACTTTGACTCAGACAATTGTTGGAACTTTGCTCACAATGATTGTTGGAATGGCTTTAGGAATTTGGACAGGCCGAAGTGATCGCGCCGAACGAGTATTGCGACCGTTTCTTGATGCTGGTCAGACACTTCCAGCTTTCGTGTATTTAGTTCCTATGCTTGGTTTATTTGGGCCAACCCGTTTTACTGCCATTGCAACTGGCATTGTTTACTCAATTCCTATCGTCGTAAAAATTGTTTGTGCAGGAATTCGAGCCGTTCCGCATGCTTTAGTAGAAGCGGCAACTGCTGCCGGTTCAACAACTCGCCAGATAATTACAAAGGTCCAGTTGCCTGCAGCTAAGAAAACTATTTTGCTAGCAACTAATCAAGGTTTGATTTACGTTTTAGCCGTGGTGGTAATTGGCGGATTCGTTGGATCTGGTGGTCTTGGTTACTTAGTAATCGTTGGAAATTCAAAACCAGAACTCCAAGGTAAAGGTTTGATTGCAGGCGCTGCAATTTTGTTACTTGGCGTTATTTTTGACCGGATTATGCAGGCCGGCGCTCGACGCTCCTCCTAAAAATCGCAAAATAAGCCTGTCAAGTACTAGTAGTAGGCCCTTTGCCGCTCTAGGCTATGGGCAAACATAAAACTCTTTAGGAGGGTTAATGAAGTCACTATTTAGTCGTCGTTCGGCAGTAGTCACTGTCGTAATTGCAGCAGCACTTGTTTTGTCAGGTTGCAGCAAGAGCGTAAATGATTCTGCAGGCGGGGCCTCAGGAGATTGCGGCTCATATGCAATTGCAATGCACGCATGGGGCGGTTACACAGCTTCAGCACAAGTTGTTGCAGAAGTAGCTAAAAAAGAATTGGGTTGCACCATCACGCAGACAACTCTGGATGAGGGTCCAACAACGTATGACGCAATGGAAGCTGGAACAATCGACGTTGTAATCGAAGATTGGGGCGGCGGACGTTGGAAGGAATGGACTGATCGCGGCGCAGTTGTAGAAGCCGGACTAAACGGAAACGTTGGTCTCATCGGTATGTACGTAGCACCATGGATGGCTGAAAAGTATCCAGACATCACAGATTCAAAGAATCTAAACAAGTATGCAGATCTATTTAAGACTGCAGACTCAGCTGGCAAAGGTGCATGGTTTGAAGGCCCAGCTGGCTACACAACAATCGGTGAAAAGATGGTTTCTGCTAATAAGTTGAACTTTAAAGTTATCTTCTCTGGTTCAGAGGCAGCACTTGTTGACGGATTTACAAAGGCTGAAGCTAACAAAACTGCATTCATTGGTTATGCATGGCAACCATGGACTCTGTTTGCCAAGATTCCTAACATGGAATCAGGGCACGTTAAGTTCCCTGCCAATGACTGGAGTGATCCAGCAAAAGCAAGCGGCTTAACTGATTATCCAGAATCACCACTTGTTAAGCTGATTTCTAAGAATCTCAATGATGCAAATGATGCATTTACATCATTGGTCAAGAACTTCAAGTGGACTAACGATGATCAAAATGGAGTAGCTGCTGATATTGAAGGCGGAATGACTCCAGAAGCAGCAGCCCAGAAGTGGATTGATGCTCATGCAGATGTCGTCGCAACTTGGCTAGGAAAGTAATCAATTAAATAAGAAAGAAGTTATAGGGCAGGGCCTCAACTCGGTATAAATCACTGAGTTGGGGCCCGCTTTTATTAGTAGACTCGTGGGCATGAGTTCGCAATATGACTACATCATTGTTGGTGGTGGTTCTGCTGGCTGTGCTTTAGCAAATCGCTTAAGTGAAAATCCCAATCACAAAGTTTTAGTTTTGGAAGCTGGTCGACGTGACTGGATCTGGGATGTCTTTATCCATATGCCAGCAGCGTTAGCGTTTCCGATCGGCAGTAAGTATTACGACTGGATGTATGAATCCGAACCAGAACCATTTATGAATAACCGTCGCATCTATCATGCGCGTGGAAAAGTCTTAGGTGGATCTTCTTCAATTAATGGACAGATCTGGCAACGTGGAAATCCAATGGATTACGAACGCTGGTCTAAAGATCAAGGTATGAGTAACTGGGATTACGCACACTGTCTTCCATATTTTAAGAAAATGGAAAACTGTTTAGCTGATCCACAATCTCCTTTCCGCGGAAACGACGGGCCACTTAAGTTAGAGCGTGGACCAAGCAAGGGACCACTATTCGCGGCATTTTTTAAAGCAACCGAGCAAGCTGGCTATCCACGTACCGATGACGTCAACGGTTTTCGCCAAGAAGGTTTTGCCGCCTTTGATCGAAATGTTTATCGTGGCCGACGTTTAAGTGCGGCGCGTGCATATCTTTATCCAGTCTTAAAGCGTAAGAACTTAAGCCTTAAAACTCGAGCACATGTGACTAAAGTTTTATTCGATGGAACAACTGCAACTGGTGTTGAAGTCATGATTCGCGGCAAGAAGCACACGTTTACTTCACGCGAAGTTGTTTTATCTGGCGGTGCAATTAACACTCCACAAATCTTGCAATTATCAGGTGTTGGCAAGAAAGAAGATCTTGAAAAACTAGGCATCAATGTTGTTAAAGACTTACCTGGTGTTGGTGCAAACTTGCAAGATCATCTCGAAGTTTACGTTCAGTACAAGTGCAAGCAGCCGGTAACGCAGCAGCCAATTACTCAATTCTGGCGCCGCCCATTTATTGGCGCAGCTTGGCTATTTTTTAGAAAAGGTCCGGGAGCCACTAATCAATTTGAAGCCGGCGGCTTTACTCGCAGCAACAATGACGTGGCTTATCCCAACTTAATGTTCCACTTCTTACCCCTTGCTATTCGCTATGACGGAACGGGCGATACACGCGGACATGGCTACCAAGTCCACGTTGGCCCAATGTATTCAGATGCGCGCGGCTGGCTAAAGATTAAGAGCACTAATCCCTTTGAAAAGCCTGCGATTCAATTTAACTATCTTTCAACAGATCAAGATCGCCGCGAATGGATTGAGGCGGTCAAGGTTGCTCGCACAATTTTGACTCAGCCTGCAATGCAAGATTTCAACGCAGGTGAATCATCACCGGGTGCATCAGTTTCAACTGATGAAGAAATCTTGAACTGGGTTCGAAAAGATGCCGAGACTGCGTTGCACCCATCATGCACAGCCAAGATGGGCACGGATCAAATGTCAGTGGTGGATCCACAGACTATGAAAGTCCATGGTGTTGAAGGTTTACGCGTTTGTGATGCTTCGGTTTTCCCTTACGTCACTAATGGAAATATTTATGCACCCGTAATGATGGTTGCAGAAAAGGCTGCTGATTTAATTCTTGGTAAGCAACCATTGCCGGCCGAAAATATCGAGTTCTATCGCCATGCCAAGTGATGAGCTTGCACCCTCTTCAGTTGCACGGGTAAAGGTTCAAAAGACTGATTCGGATGTATCCTCTTCTGATTCGGTAGTTGTTGAAGAACCACTTGAAATCCGAATTAAGCGTGGCAGCACCGAAGATCAACTCGGCATAACTATGCGCACGCCAGGTGCCGACCTGGAACTTGCTGCAGGATTTCTTTGGGGAGAAGGATTTCTAAAAACTCCTGATGAACTATTAACTGTAAAAGTTTGCGCCGATAAATCTTTAACTTTGCGCCAGCGGGCCAATATAGTTATTGCTGAAGTTGCCGAAAATAGCGCCGAATCTGTGCGCATCCTTGAAAGACGTTTCACGATTACTTCAGCATGTGGGGTATGTGGCTCTACAAATATCAGCGACTTACATAAGCGCGGGGTAGAAAAAGTTAAACCGGCTCAACACAGCATTCAAGATCTAGCAAAGATGACGCAGTTACTTGATGGTCGCCAGAGAATTTTTGAAAAAACCGGGGGATTACATGCTGCAGCCTTAGTTAATCCGCAGGGTGAAGCCGTGTGGGTACGCGAGGATGTTGGCCGCCATAACGCAGTAGATAAAGTAATTGGTGCAGCTTTAATGGACAGAAAACTGCCGCTTTCGGATTGGACGCTTGTTGTGTCCGGCCGAGTTGGTTATGAACTTGTGCAAAAGGCGGTTTGTGCTGGTATTTCTGCATTAGTTGGCGTTAGCGCACCAACTTCACTTGCAGTTGATTTAGCTGGCGAATTTGGTTTAACACTTCTAGCTTTCGCGCGAAATGGCCAAGCAAAGCAGTACTTACCAAACTCGTAATCAATCCTGGTAGTACGCTTACTCAATGACTGAATCCAAAACACCACGAGTTATTAGTGGCGCAAATATTGGACAGGTAGATGCCACGAAAATGCCGAGGTACGGTGGCCTTTCTACCTTTGCACTTTTACCGCAGTTGATTGAAGTAACCAGTGCAGATATTGCGATTGTTGGAATTCCATTTGATAGTGGAGTTAGTTACCGCCCCGGTGCTCGTTTTGGCCCAGCACACGTACGTGAAGCTTCACGGTTGTTACGCCCATTTAACCCGGCCACTGGCACATCTCCATTTGCGTCCCAACAAGTTGTAGATGCAGGCGATTTTGCAGCTAACCCTTTTAATATTGAAGAGGCAATTACAACTATTGAAAAAGATCACCGAGACTTATCAAATAAAGTTGACAAGATTTTAACGATTGGTGGAGACCACACAATTACTTTGCCTATTTTGCGCTCTCTTCACGCAAAACATGGTCAGATAAGTGTTATTCATTTTGATGCACATTTAGATACCTGGGATTCATATTTTGGCGCTGACTACACTCATGGAACTACCTTTAGGCGCGCATCTGAAGAAGGCTTGCTGGATCCAGAAGGTTGCATGCACATTGGAATTCGAGGACCTTTATATTCAGCCAAAGATTTAGTCGATGATAAAGCCATAGGTTTTCAAATCTTTTCTTCAATAGAGTTTCAGGATTTAGGCGTTGCCGAGGCGATTAAGAAAATGCTTGCCCGAGTGGGTGATCGCCCAACTTATATAAGTATTGATATCGATGTCCTAGATCCGGCCCATGCACCTGGTACTGGCACACCAGAAGCCGGTGGATTAACATCACGCGAATTATTAGCTGTAATCCGCGCTACTGAAGGATTACATGTTGTTGGCGCAGATATTGTGGAAGTTGCTCCGGCTTATGATCATGCCCAGATAACAGGTATTGCCGCGGCGCACGTCATGTATGAATTAGTGTGTGCGTTGACCCCAAAAAACTCATAAAAAACCCGCTAGTAACCAAGATTTTCGGGGGCTAGCGCCTTATCCTTTTAGCCATAATTCGGAAATTCCGAAGCATAAAAAGGAGTATGAATGAGTTCAGCGGAGAAAGCACTCGCCCCTTCAGATGTAGAAACTCGAAGTGTTGACTGGGTGCCACACTCAGAGCGTTTTGGTAAAGCTCGAGATTTAGGAAACGTCTGGTTTGTAGGAAACGTTAACTTAACTGCAATGGCGACAGGTGTTGTTGCACTTTCGCTTGGTTCAAATCTCATTTGGACAATAATCGCAGTCGTACTCGGTTCACTTTTCGGAACTTTCTTTATGGCTTTTCACTCAGCGCAGGGTCCGCAACTTGGACTTCCGCAGCTAGTGCAATCCCGTGCACAGTTTGGTTATATCGGTGCAGCGTTAACCGTTTGGGTATTCGCCCTTGCTAACTACGTTGCCTATAACACTTCTGATGCGATTCTGTCTGGTTCTGCAATGCACGAAATTTTCAAAATACCTGCTGAAGCAGGATTTTTTATTGCTGCAGCAATCGCAACAGTTATTGCAATCTACGGTTATGCGCAGATTCACTTCGTTAACAAGTTGCTTTTCTGGCCTTCAATTATCGCACTTGCTGTAATGACAGTTGGTGTTGTTGTTCGAGGTAAATTCCCAGAGGGTGCTTTTGATCTCGGAACATTTAAGTTAGCTCCATTTATGACAGCGTTTGTAATCATTGCTGGCTTCCAACTTGGATGGGCTCCATATGTTTCTGACTACTCTCGTTATTTGCCAGGAAAAGTTGGAGTTCGTTCAACATTCTGGGCAACTTATCTAGCTAGCGGACTTTCAGGAGTATGGGTATTTGGACTAGGCGCACTTGCATCAGGTCCAGATGGAAACTTAACTCCAGTCCAAGCGTTTAAAGCTGTAGGAGATTCAATTTTTAGCGGCTTTGGAACAATTCTGCTCATCATTTTGCTTCTTGGATTACTAATTGTCATGTCCGTAAATGCTTATGGTGGATCTCTCACTCTGATTTCCATGATGGACTCATTTAAGAAAGTAAATCCAACAAAGAAGCTACGCCTGATTGCACTTCTTGTTATGGGAGTTTCTGTATGGGGTATCGCACAGTTTGTTGGCGAAGCTCGCTTCAACTCTTTCTACGGAAATGCATTGGTGTTCTTGGCTTATCTATTTACTCCATGGACTGCTGTGAACTTAGTTGACTACTTCTTCGTTCGTAAAGGCGTTTATGTCATTGGAGAAATTTTCAAGAAAGATGGCATCTATGGTCGTTGGGGATGGCGTGGAAATACTGCCTACATTGTCGGCTTTGTCTCCATGATTCCATTCTTTGTTACAACTCCATACGTTGGTCCTATTGCAAAGAGCCTTTCAAGCGTTGATTATTCACTCTTTGTGGGACTACCAGTGAGCGCAATTGTCTACTTGATTCTTGCACGTGGAATTGATCTAACTAAAGAAGCAAAAATGGCTTCTGATGAAGGCAATTTAACTGTTCACTAATTAAAAGTAAAAGGAGAAGCCATTTACTCATTGCGAGTAGATGGCTTCTCCATTTCTATAAGTTTGAACTACCTTAATTTTTGGCACATCATGCGGATCCATTTCAAATGGGTTCGAATCCAAAATAATGAAATCAGCATTGAAGCCCTCAGCTAGAGTTCCCCAGTTCTTATCTTCAAAAGCTTGAAACGCTACTTCGTGTGTGTAAGCCTGGAAAGCTTCTTGAATTGTGATGGCTTCGTGTGGCATCCAGCCACCTTCAGGTTTTCTATCTGGAGTTTGTCGGTGAACTGGAACTGCAATTCCTTCTAGCGGAATTTCGCTGGTAACTGGCCAGTCACTTCCAAATGCAACACGGGTTCCATTATCAATTAAGGAACGCATTAAATATTGGCGATCAGTTCTCTCTGGTCCGATTCGGGGCGCACTAGAAACTGCCTGCATTGGATCTTGTCTGGTCCACAGTGGGCCGAAGTTAGCGATAATTCCTAGTTCAGTAAATCGAGGCAAATCTGCAGGATCTAGCAACTGCACATGAACAATCGTTGGGCGTCTATCCCACGATGGATTAGTTTTAATTGCAACTTCAAGTGCATCAATAGATGCCCGAATTCCTGCATCTCCGATTGCATGGATATGAATTTGGAAACCTGCTCGGTCCATGGCGATGACAGCTTTAGTCATCTCTTCCCATTTCCAGACAGGCATTCCGTGATAGCAAGGATCATTTGTATATGGCTCAAGAAGTGCAGCAGTGCCACCTTCAATAACACCATCTGCGAAAAATTTAATTGTCTTGGCAGTTAAGTTTTTATTTTTCTTCGATGCTTCGATGAGTGCGCGTTGTTCAAGAAAGTAAGGCAGATCTTTTTCCCAGGAACGCGGATCTGCTCGAAATGCCAAGTTAACGCCTTGTAGCAGAACCCCTGCTTCTTCAGCAGCTAAATAAGCCTCGGCCATTCCACGATCTACCCAAGCATCAAGCCACCAAGTAATGCCGACAGATGCATAGCGCTTGCTCGAATACTCCAAAGCTCTTATCTCTCTGTCCATCGATGGCAGCGGAGCCTTGTCCATGATCAAATTAACTGCGTCCCATTCACGCAAAGTTCCCATTGCAGAACCATCTGGACGACGAACCACAGTTCCAATCTCTAATTCGCCAGTAAATGTATCGACTCCAGCGCGTTTCATCGCTTCACTATTTACCCAAATAGTATGGAAATCCATCGCATTTAAAACCACGGGCCGATCGGAGACAACTGAATCTAAAAGCGTTGCATCAAAATTTCCATTTGGATCTATTGCGGGGTCATAGGTACCACCAATGATCCACTCTAAATCTTTATTAGCATCGGCAAAACGTTTAACTTCAGCCAAAATCTCTTCAATCGTTTCTAGTCCAGTAATCTGAGGACCAAATGATTGACGACCTCCAAATAAAGGATGGGCATGTCCGTCAGCAAATGCAGGTGAAATAAAGCCACCTTGTAGATCTAGGGTTTTATCACTAGAAATCGCTAATGCTGCCTCACCCATAGCAACAATTTTTCCGCCACTTATCGCCATAGCTTTTTGAACTGGTGACTTAGAAGTTCCCGGCCAAACAGATCCATTTGTAAAGAGTGTGACTGACATTAATTAATCTCCCTTGTGGTCAATGAATTATACATTTCGGGTCGGCGAGTAGTGAAGAAGGGAAATAGCGTTAGCCAATCCCTTTTGTAATCAAGATGTAAGTCAGCAACAAGAATTGCGGCTTCGTTGCGCGGTGCAAGCAGAACGATTCGCCCATACGGGTCGCTAATAAATGATGATCCGTAGAAATCCAGACCATCTTCATGTCCGATTCGATTTGCTGCGGCGATAAACATCCCATTGGCAATTCCATGTGCAACCATCATGTGTTGCCACAAAGGCTGAGTATCAAAATCAGGATGGTCAGGTTCGCTGCCTATAGCTGTTGGATAGCAAATTAGATCTGTTTTAATCAACCCGTAGCATCGAGCCAACTCTGGAAACCATTGGTCCCAGCACGTTGGAGTTCCAACCAGCGCGTTTGAAATTTCTACATTTGCAACAGGTGAATTACCTTGCTCGAAGTATTTGTCCTCAAAATATCCTGCAGTTACTGGGATATGCGTTTTACGGGTTTTTAGAACTATGTCACCCGCTGGATTGACCGTAATAGCGCAATTGAATTTTCCATCAACTGCATCTTCAAAAAGTGAAATCACGACGTGTGATCCCGTTTGTTTAGCTATTTCATGGGCAAATTGATAGCTCATACCGTCAAGCTTTTCGGCCAAGAATCTCTCGTGGGCATCTTCTCGTGTACAGGCGTAGGGATATAGCGATAATTCCTGCAAAACAATTAAGTTCACAGAACGCTGCCTGATTTCTTCAGCTGCTTGGCGATAATGCAGTTTCTGTTTTTCTACGCTTCCCTGCCAACTGGTCTGTACCACGGCAATTCGAACCGTACCCCGAGTTGGACTACCAATGCTTGCCGGAGAATCTGGATCGGTATCAATTGAAGTAAGTATGACAAACATAACCCCATGCTACCTATCCAAGATTGGAGAATAAAGCGAAGGGCGACGATCTTTTCTAATATCATTTTTATCGGTTATTGAAGTATCCGTAGGGAGTTCAACGTCTGCATAAATTATCTGCGTCTTTAAATCAATTGCAGAATCTGCCAAAGAAATAATCACACCTTCAGAGCTGGTTATGACACTTGAACCGACCCAATCTTGTTCACGCTCGATTGCGCAGCGATCAGCCGCGACAATTACTAATTTATTTTGCGATGCCGCTGCCTGAACACGAATAACTTCCATCGGGGGAGAAGTTTTAGTTTGCCCGATTTCTGGCCAATTAGTTGGAAGCGCCAATAATTGCGCACCTTGCAACATTGCTAATCGAACCCATTCTGTAAATTCAATGTCGTAGCAAATCATTGTTGCAATTCTTCCTTTACTGGTATTTACAACAAGTGGAGGTAGGTCACCAGGTGTGAAGAACTTGCCTTCATCCCCAAAAAGATGCGCCTTTGCATACCAACCAAGTAACCCAGATTTATCGATGGCGACAGATGCATTCCAGTATTTAGATTCATATTCAAGATTCATACCTGCGATGATTACAACATCGTTTTCTTTAGCTAATTGCTCGCACTTTTCGATGAATTTACCGTCCAGGCTTTGGGAGCTAGCCTTAACTTCATCAATATCCTTAAAACAATATCCAGAAGTACTTAACTCAGGTAAAACGATGATTTCGGCCTTGTTGGAAATTGCTTGGGAGATTGAATCCAGGGCCTGCGTTAGAGAGAAATCTGCATCCTCAACATTTAGATTTAATTGACATGCGGCGATGCGAACCATATGGAGGAGCCTAGGACAATTACCGTACACTTGCCAGATGTCATTCGAGCATTCATTAGACCCGTTAAGTCACGCCGAACAAGAGTTAATCGTTGCTCATTCACGCAAAGTGTGGGGTTTAGAGGCACATCATCTCTTTGCAATGTTGCAGCTTCACGAGCCAACTAAGACCGAACTTGCATCAGGTAAAAAACTAGATCGCACAGCACGTGTAACAATCTGGGATCGCAAAAAAGCAGTAGTGACCGAAGGTCTAATAACAACCGAAGGTGTA
This sequence comes from uncultured Actinomycetes bacterium, assembly GCA_903852955.1. GTDB lineage: Bacteria > Actinomycetota > Actinomycetes > Nanopelagicales > Nanopelagicaceae > Planktophila. The sequence goes on from CAINSH010000171.1 coordinate 12,625, forward strand.
GCTAAAGAATACAAAGAAATTCCTGGGGCTAAATCACCAGTTAGCGTTGTCGAATCTGCAATAGCTTTAGATGTTGTTCGCCGTGATCAAAGCGTCAAGGATGCACTAGCTCGCCGCGGTATTGATGATATTTCAACGGTTCATATGGAGACGTGGCCAATTGGCGCACAGATTCCGGCGCACTTAGATGATGGTCGCCGATTAATTTGGACTCCTATGTGGCATCAGCCAACACCTGATTCAAATTTCTATGCCCATCCAATTCATGGTTTACATGCCATCGTTGATATTGATGCCGAAGAAGTTGTAGGTCTTGAAGATAATGCCGAAGTACCTATTCCACAAACACCTGGGCCATACCGTGAATCTCAAACTGGCGCGAACATAAAATTAAAAGAGCTGATGATTCATCAACCCGATGGCGCATCCTTTGATGTTGAGGGCTGGAATATCAAATGGGAACGCTGGTCATTTAGAATTGGTTTTGATCAACGCGAAGGTTTAGTTATTCATGATGTGCACTTCACCGATGAAGGCACGCCTCGCAAGATTGCTCACCGCTTATCTATTGCTGAACTTGTGATTCCTTACGGCGATCCAGCACAAGGGGCTTACCGCAAAAACGCTTTCGATACTGGCGAATTTGGCTTAGGAAATTTCACTAACTCATTAACTCTTGGTTGCGACTGCCTAGGCGAAATCGTTTATCTAGATGCAGCCGTCACTGAAGGCGATGGCACTGTCCGAACCATTAAAAACGCTATCTGTATGCATGAAGAAGATTTTGGAATTCTCTGGAAGCACGTTGATGTCGATGGCCATGTTGAAGTTCGCCGAGGCCGCCGCTTTGTTGCTTCCTCAATTGTTACCGTTAACAACTACGAATACGGCTACTTTTGGTATTTCTACCAAGACGGTTCAATTGAATTTGAAGCCAAACTAACTGGAATCGTATTAACTTTGGCCGATACACCTGGCAAGGATCATCCTTCGGCTACTGAGCTAGAACCAGGATTATGGGCGCCGTACCACCAACATATTTTGTGCGCTCGTATGGATCTTGATATCGATGGAACAAATAACAGCGTTATTGAAATCGAATCCTTTGCACACCCAATCGGTGATAAAAATCCTTATGGTGGTGCCTATGAAACACGTGAAAGCGTTTTAGATACCGAACATAACGCCATGCGTTTAATTGATCCGCTAAAAAGTCGATTCTGGAAAATAGTTAATCCAAACAAGAAAAACCATGTTGGTCACCCCGTTGGTTATAAGTTAATTCCTGGCCACACTACTTACCCACTTGCACATAAAGAATCTGTGCTGGGCAAACGCGCAGGCTTTATGTATAGCCACTTATGGGTTACGCCAAATACTGAATCCGAACGATATCCAGCCGGGGATTACCCTTTCCAGCACGACGGTGGTGCGGGTCTACCTGAATGGACCAAAAATAATCGATCAACAGAAAATACTGATGTCGTGATGTGGCATGTATTTGGCACCAATCACATTCCACGAACAGAAGATTGGCCAGTTATGCCAGTAGAGCGCACCGGTTTTCATTTAAAACCTTCAGGATTTTTCAGACGAAGCCCAGCGATGGATGTTGCGCCTTCTGAAGCCGTTGATACTTCATGCGATTGCTAAGAGTTAAGCCCTATTTAAAAGCTGCCCACTTTGGGCCAACGATGATTGTTACTGCAATCGCCTTTATCTTGGCCGTACAACTATGGTGGGAAGGCCCTGCTTACGTCATTGCAGGCACCGTTTTTCTGGGCCAACTCTTAATCGGGTGGAGCAATGATTTATATGACTATCCAGATGACTTACAACATAATCGCGTAAATAAGCCTTTAGTCAAAGGCACAATTACCGCAGCACGTTTGCGCAAAGCCACCTTTATTCTTTTGCCAATAGCTGTGGGTGCAAATTTGTTAGGGCCACTTGGTATTAAAGGTGGTTTAGTTTATTTGCTCGGCGTGGGTTGTGGGATTGCCTATAACTTTTACTTTAAGTATTCACGTTTTTCGCCGTTGCCATATGCCTTAGCTTGTGCAGCGCTCCCAGCTTCAATCTACTTAGCAGTTAATCGCATCCCACCTACGTGGATTCTGCTTTCTGGTTCATTACTCGGTGTGGCATTCCATTTTCTCAATGTCCTAAAAGACATTCAGCAAGATCAGGAAAGTGAGATTGCAGGATTGCCGCAGCTCTTAGGGAAAAAGCGTTCAATTGCCGTAATTGTCGTGCTTTTGCTTATTGTTTTTTGTGTACTTATTGTTCGGTAACAGTGATTTGGATTTCATAAACCTTAGAAACATCAGTTGAGTTCAGTAAATGAACAACCGTAGTTCCAGCCATCAAAGCTTTAAACGCTGGATTGGTTATGTACGAGCCTTGACTGCCACCTGGAATGAATTCAAGAATTCCAGGTTCGAGAATATGTGCACTCCAGTTTTCAGGATCACCAACTGCAACAACAACAGAGTTTCCGAGGCGAACTGAAATCGAAGTGGTTGTATATGGATCAATCATCTCTGGTGGAAATGCCTCCGGAAGCAGGTTTCCACTTGCAGAAACTGGCTTAAGGGATTTTGCAACGCTGAGTAGTTGGGAATAAGTAATTCCACCAATTCCCTGAACTTGGATCTCGGTGGCCTTTAAACCTTTTCCGGCCTTTGCTTTAAACATGAGGTAGCCACCAACCCGACCAATATCATCTAGCCCACACTTTTTAAATGATGCCGGCTTTGAAGGATCGCAATAAACATAGACTTTTGCTTTAGCGCCATTTACCAATGCAACACGCAAATATTTTGAAAGACCAGGATCTGAACATTTAACGCCAGACATAGTTTGCATGATTTCCAGATATCGCTTAGTTCCGCCATATTGTGAGTAAAGCCAGGATTCTTTACCTGGTTGGCAATTAAGAAGTGAGAACTTAGAAACCTTTAACCCCAGAGTATTGCTGGGTTTGTAGACGGTATAAGTCAGACCAGTTTGGGCATCTGAGAATTTATCGCCAGAACCCATAGCAACAGCAGCTGCCGGCGCCATAACTATCAGCGCTACAAAGGTTGCTATCAATTTCTTCATTGGCACAACTTACTGGCCATACATGAAAGTTTCATTAGATAAGTCGGGGAATTTGATGGGCTGACCCTCAATAGGATCAAAACAACTATGCAGGTGGAAGCACCAGAACTGGCTTCTTAGGTTCATCCTCGGCTAAATCCTTTAATACTTTGGACACAAGCGGCTTGATCGCAGTAATTCCTTCTTCGGCGCCGTTTAAAGCCTGCGCTAAGAAACGATTAAATTCGCGGCCAACTTCAGGTTGAAACAAAATTCCGGATGTCTTTTGTCGATTGCTAACATGAAAAATGTAATCACTTTCATCCGCAGATGTTGCTGCACCATTCCATTTTGCAAATGCCCACTCTTTAGTGTTCATCATGCCGTTAAATAGCAACCGTTCTGTTGTGAGCACAACTTCACCAACTTCTTTATAGACCTGAATATCTATGCCCGGCACATATGAACCGCGCATTGCTCCAACTCGGTATCGGATTCCACCAACCAGCGGAATGCTTACACCTTGGCTGCCACCTTCGTAATGCCCAGCAGTTTTTCCGGCTTCATGAAACTGTCCTTGACCAGTCCATAAAACAATTTCGCCTGGCTTTTGCACCGTTAAATTAGAAGCAGAATCTTCACCTTTAATTGCTAAATCAAAAGCCTGCTCAATTTTAGTAAAAATAGCTATATCGCGTTTCCAGTTGGCATAGTCAATTTCATACTGTGCCTGTGCGCGCTTATGTGCCTTTTTTACTTTGTGGTTGGCCCAAAATCCCATGGATTAATACTGCCCTAGTTCACTGACAAATCCACCAAAGCGCACTTACTTACACTCAGCTAATCTGGCTTTAACCATTCCAAGGATCAACTTGGTATCTACATCCCAATCATTAGGCACACCGATAGTTTTCTTTTTCACATCTAAATCGCTCATCTTGTCGGCAAAGGCTGCAATCACATCGGTGCTCCATGGGGCAATCAAAATATGTTTACTTGATGCCGATGCCCCGAATATATAGTTCCCATTTACTCGAACCATAGGTTGGTTCCATGCAATTACTAACTCAGCCTTTGGATACTTTGCCAAAATCGCTTTAAAAATTGCGCGCATGGTCTTTGCTTGCACGGGGCTGACTGTTTTATAAAACGCCGCAGGAGTATCAAACCTTTTAGCCGATACTGACCCCCGCGAAAACATCACCAATGCATTGGCATGTGCCTGACTAAATCCAAAGTTCTCGCGCAAGTATGCAATCTGCTCTGGGTATTTTTGCCCCTCTAAATCCTTCATTACCGAAAACCAATATGACATCTTCTGCCCATACTTTTTCTCAATCAGCGGAAAATGCGCCTCGCGCGAAGAATCTTTACTTGCCATACCCCAAGAATATCCAACAAATCCGCAGACCTTGTGACACTCTTTACTCATGACTAAAGAAATCAACGCAGCTTCAATCCGCCGCTATAACTTAATTGCAGGGTCTTTCCATTTAGCCCAAATGTTTGTGGTCTCAGCCCTTGCCAATGATTTCTCTCTTCCCATCGTTGCCCGGTATATGTCTGGCCCACCAGGAAGCACATTTGCTGAACCCATTACTTTGCTTAACACCCCAGTTGGTTTAGCGGTTGCAATCTTTCTTGGCCTTTCCGCCTTTTTCCACTTTCTTGTCGCGTCACCCAAGTTTTTCTCACGCTATAGCGCGGGCATAGCCGCTCAACGTAACTATTTCCGTTGGGTTGAATACTCAATTAGTTCATCGGTCATGATTGTTCTGATCGCTCAAATCTGTGGAATCACAGATGTATCGGCAATCATCGCAATCTTTGGTGTCAATGCGTCCATGATTTTATTTGGTTGGTTACAAGAAAAATATGAGCAACCAGGAAACGGCGGCTGGCTTCCATTTATCTTTGGTTGCATCGCAGGCATAGTTCCTTGGCTTGGACTTGTTTTCTATATTCTTGCAATTGGAGGCCCTGGGGATTCAAAGGCTCCAGCTTTTGTTTACGGAATCGTAATTTCACTATTCGTTCTCTTTAACACTTTCGCTGTTGTGCAGTACTTGCAATACAAGAAGGTTGGAAAGTGGAGCGATTACATCAGGGGAGAGAAGACTTACATCACCCTTTCACTTGTAGCTAAGTCAGCCCTTGCTTGGCAGATCTTTGCTTCAACGCTTGTTCAGTAAGCCACAGTTATGATTCGCAAAGCCGCCCAGGTATTACTTGGTGCCGCACTTACTTATGCCGGTATTAGTCATCTGACAACAAGCCGACAAACATTTCAAGCACAAGTCCCCACACCTTTAAAGACTTGGGCCGATCAAATAGTTATTGCATCAGGTCTTGTCGAAATTTCCTTAGGCATCAGCCTTATTGTTTTGTGGAAATACCGCACACAAATCGGCTGGATTGTTGCCTTTTTCTTTACTGCCATCTTCTGGGGAAATATCTCTCAATTCCTCAACCACACCGATGCCTTTGGTCTAAATAGCGACACTGCCCGCGCGGTGCGGTTAATTTTTCAACCCTTGCTAGTTATTTGGGCTTTATGGTCAACAGGTGCTTGGTCTGCGTGGAGAAAATCAAAAACAATTCATACTTAACCGTGGTTAGTTTTGGTACTTGTGAGAAGTTTTATCTTTGTAGATTTGATCTAGCGTTTGTAAGTGCAATTGCCACCGCTCCTGAAATAGTTGCCCGTTTTCCTAAGGAACTTGGGATAATCTCAACATGAAAAGGCAAACGTGGCTCAATTTTGTTGGCGACGATTGTGCGCAAGTAACTTGAAAGCCCCAAAGCGCCCCCCAGAATAATTGCCTCAGGATTTAATATGGAGGTGATGCTTAAGAGCAGCAATGCAATTGGCTCTAGTAACTGGTCAAGGACTGCTCGTGCAAGCTCGTCACCAGAATCAGCTGCCAAAATTATTTGGTCAACCGATGGCTTTGCACCTAGAGATGTGTTGTATTTGTTTTTTAATGTTGTGAAAATGACCTGCAGATTCTCGGTTGATATCTGCTCTTCCAAAGTTCCTCGCTCAGATTTATTTTTTGCTAATGGATCAGCTCCAAAAGACAGAAAGCCAACTTCTCCAGCAAAGCCCGAATGACCGGTAAATAACTCACCATTGAGCACCAAGCCCATTCCTACGCCTCTATCTAGAAAGAGAAAAACAAATGTTTCCATTCCGATTGCAGCACCTTGTGCCATCTCACCCAAAGCCGCCAGGTTTATATCGTGCCCAAAAGTAACTTTGCGTGGAAATATTGTGCGCAAATTCGATACAAAATTATTGTCCTTTAGTGCCAGGATATTTGGCGGAAGTTTGATTTCATTCCCACCGTTATCAACTACTCCAGGGATGCCAACAACAATTTCGGTTGGGGTCTTGCGGTTCTCAAGTAGCCGTTTTGTTGCCAAGCCAAGCTCTTTGATTAAGTAGTCAGAATCATTCTGGGCAATAGTAAATTCATCTTGTTCCACGATCCGGCCCAATAAATCTGCTAGTACTAGCCGAACAGTGTCAGAGCTAATATCCACCGCCAGAATATTTTCGACCTCTGGATTAAATTGATAGAGAGTAGGGGATCGCCCTTTTAGACCCGGTCTATTTCCAACGGCTGAAATCAAATTATTCTTTTCGAGATCCCTTGCTATTAGATTGACTGTTGGCTTAGTCAGATGAGTTAACTTAGAAAGCTCCACTCGCGTCAGAGGAATTTTCGAGTCAATCAGAGCATTAAGAATGCGTTGTTCATTATGCGATCTGACAATTTCAAATCGAGACAGGGAGTTATATCTATTTGGCATAGTTATTCCTTCAGTGCTCCAAGACTTAAACCCACTACCAGTTTGCGCTGCACAAATACGGTTAGTACTGCGATCGGGATAATTGCCAAGCTTGAGGCTGCAGCCATTGGACCCCAATCAAGTGTTCGAGCTGAAATGAAACCAGAAATTAGTACAGGCAATGTCTGCGTCGACTGATCACCCAAAATTACCGGAACCAAAAATTCATTCCACGTGAGCAGTGAAAGAAATATTGCAGCTGCTGAAATTCCCGGAAGGGCTAATGGCATAACTATTTGTCTAAAAATCTGCCACGTAGAAAGTCCATCCACCATTCCTGCTTCTTCCAACTCTATGGGAATAGCTGCAAAAAATGGGGTTAACATCCAAATAGTGAAAGGTAAGTTAAAGACAGTAATTATCGTAATCAAAACCGGAAGCTCACCGAGTAAGTGCAGTTTTGAACATAAATCATAAAGCGGGACTATGAGCACCACTCCTGGCATTGCGCGCAACAGGATGAGAAGGATTTCAAAAGTTGCTTTTCCTCTAAATCGTGGATTTCTAGCAAGGGCGTATGCAGCCAGTGAACCAATACAAATAGACAGGAATGCGGCTCCAAGGGTGAAAAGTATTGTATTTAAGTACACCTTCACGAAAGTCGGATCTGAAAATAGTTTTTTATAGTTATCCATTGTGGGGGAGAAGTTAAAGAATTTCGGTGGAAGGGCAAAAGTATCTACCCGCTTTTTAAAAGATGTGGAAATTGTCCAAAAAATTGGGAAGAGAGAGGTGAATAGGGTGATGGTCAAAACTGAGTACACGAATATTCTGGCTAACCGCTTTTTAATGTACATCATGAAGACACCGAAATAACTTTCTTCCACAAGAAGTACAGAGGAAGTGACATTAAAGCCAAAACCACACCTATTGCAGCAGCCCGACTAGTTGCAAGGAAAGTGAAGGCTGTGTTGTAGTCCAACATGCTCAATGTTTGAGTGGCCGTTCCTGGGCCACCACGAGTTAATATGAAAATAATGTCAAAAAGTTTAAAACTATCAATGATACGAATAAGCAAAATAACCAGCAGAACAGGTTTTAGTAACGGAAGAGTGACATAACGAATTCGTTGAATTGTCGATGCCCCATCAATCATGGCCGCTTCTTGAGGGGCAACAGGCATCGCAGCTAAGCCCGCTAGGGTGATTAAGACTACGAAAGGAATTGACTGCCAGCTATCAACTATTGCAACGGCAAAGAACGCAGCATTGACATTGCCTAACCAGTCAGGCTGTGCAAGCGTCAATTTATCTAGCACCCAGTTGATAATTCCGAGCTCGCTACTAAACATAAAGCGCCACATGAGCGCAACAGCAACTGGAGTGAGCAACATCGGAATCAAGAGAGAGGATCTAAACATGCTTGCAAATTTACTCGCCGAATGTAAAACCATTGCCAAGAATATTCCGATAGGAATTTGGATAAACACTGCGATAGCCATAAATTGCGCTGTCACTTTTACCGCAGAATAGAAATTGCTGTTTTTAACATCACTTTGAAAGTTAGCTAAGCCAACGAAATTAATTGGTTGCGGAAAACCCAAGGATTTATCGAATACAGATAAATACAACCCAAGGCACAGAGGTACGATAAATATTGGAATAATCAGAATCCACGCAGGTAATGAGAATGCAAGTGGAGCCCTTGAACTCTTACCAACGCTTGCCAATTGTGCACCTCTCAAAAAATATTAGGTAAAGGAAAATCTACCAAGCAGAAAACCCTAGGCCTCTCATAAGACCTAGGGTTTTCTCGTGAATTAAGGCTTTGGTTCTTTAGCTAACACAGCTTTGAGAGCAGTGTTAAGTTTCTTCAATCCAGCTTCTACCGAAGTTTTTCCGGAAAGAATGCTTGCAAGACCATCTGAACTTACCTTGTCGAATTCTGGCCATGTAACCAGTGATGGGTAAGTGTAAACAGTTGCAGTGGCTGGCAATGAAAGCAGAGCCAAGTAAGGGTTCTTTGCTACGAGCGCCTTATTGGTAGTGATTGAAGTACGACCAATTGCAGCCGCACCAGCGTTAAGGAAGTTTGGAGCATTGGTTTTTCCAAGCATGTACTCAAGGAAGCTCCAGGCCCAAGCTTTATTCTTAGAATCAGATGGAATTCCGATATTCCAACCTGCTAATTCAATTGCATTGACCTTTCCGGCTGGAGCAGCAGTCACGGCAATATTCTTAGCATTCTTTGACATCTTTGGATCAAATACACCAGATGCATATCCTGAATATTGAAGAATTTGTCCTATGTCTGTTGAGACGAATTGAATTGTTACATCGTCGCCGTTAAACCCTAAAGCACCTTTAGGTGCACTGCTGAGGAGATCCTTGTAGAACTTAGTTGCAGCGATTGCTTCTTTAGTATCAACAGTTGGATTGAATTTTGAGTCATAAAGCTTTCCGCCAAATGACCACACCATCTGCATCCACCACCATGTTGATGCTGGGCCATAACCTATAAGTTGCCCAGATGCCTTACCTGACTTTTGAATAGCTTCGG
>CAINSH010000172.1 GCA_903852955.1 uncultured Actinomycetes bacterium
CCGGTAATTGTCTATGACCAACTTGGTTGCGGTAATTCAACTTCGCTAAAAGCCAAGCCGGCTAGTTTTTGGACAATTGAATTATTTGAAGAAGAACTGACTCGACTTATTAAGCACCTTAAGATTGAAAATCGCTACATGCTCGCAGGCGCATCGTGGGGCGGAATGCTGGCGCTGAATTATGCAATCAAGAAACCAAAAGGTTTAACGGGTTTAATCATCGCTAACTCGTTGCCATCAAGCCGTATGTGGGTTACCGAGACTCGTAAACTCGTTGCAAAGTTGCCAGCAAAGCATCGCAATGCAATTTATAAATATGAAAAATTAGAGAAATACAAAGCTAAGGAATATCTAGCTGCCAATGTTGAGTTCGCTAAACGGCACATTAGACAGATTCCACAACTCGTTGACTTTGCGCGCAAACCGAAATTCGGAATGCATGTTTACGAAGCCATGTGGGGACCAACCGAATTTACGGTTCGTGGCACGTTAAAAGATTGGTCGGTTGAAAAAGAACTTCACCTAATAAAGGTGCCAACTTTCTTTATCAATGGTGATAAAGATGAGGCAACACCTGCGATGCATAGGTTTATGAAGGCACGCGTTAAAGGTTCGGAGTACTACTGCATTAAAGGTGCGGCACACACAGCCCCTGCCGAAGCGCCCCTTGAGTGGATGCAGGTAACCCAGAAGTGGCTAGCCAGTAAGAAGCTTTAAACAAGGGCTCACATTGTGATACCACTGTGGTATCATTTACACATGGCAATGACATTACGACTGTCCGATAAGCAAAGTGCTGCATTAAAAAAGGTTGCCGAGAATGAGGGAACTTCTATGCATGAAGTTGCACTAACGGCAATTGATGAATACATCTCAAAGCGTCAGAAAAGATTGAAGGATGCGATTAGTCGGATAGCGACGGAAGATGCTGAACTTCTCGATCGTTTATCTAAGTAATGGCAATCGACTTCCTCGATATCCACGACCTCCTAGAAATTGCTGAAGCCTTAATTCCAAAACTAAAAGTTAGAGATTTAGGTTTATTAGAAGCTGCTGTTGCAAGACCTCAAACAACGGTATTCGGCAATGATGCCTATGAAAGTTTTGAGTTCAAGGCAGCTTCGCTCATGCATTCAATTGCTCGTAACCATCCGTTGATAGATGGAAATAAACGCCTGGCTTGGGCAGCAACCAGAACTTTTTGTTTGCTAAATGGTTACGACATCTATAACGATGTTTATTCGGCTGAGCGGATTGTTTTAGATGTAGCTACTGGAAAATTAGATGTTCCTGAAATTGCTACAGCGCTTGAGATCCGTAAAGGAAAATAATCGCCCGTAGCTTCTAGCTAATTAGATCTGCACGCCGATGTATTTAGTTTGCAGGAACTCGTGAATTCCATCGAAGCCACTTTCGCGACCAATTGCTAGCTTCTTTCATCCAAAAGGATGACTGTGGATAACTTATTCGAGCACTCGGCCTTTCTTGTCAGTCTAAGGCATGAGAAAATTCAAATTAATCGCAGTTTTTACAATAATTGCAATCTCAATTGCAAAATTCACAGGTCCGGTTTATTCAAGTGCAACGACGGCTAAGTCGCCGTGTCGCATAGAAGTGAGCATTGCTCATATTTCCAAAGATATCTTGGCCAAAACGGGCCGAAGAGCCGTGAAAGTAGACGCACTTTCAAAATGTAATGTTACTCAAAGTAAAGTCACTTTAACGGTGGAACTTTGGAAAGTGGGCGAAATTGGCAATCACTTTTTAACTTTAAGAGTTAAAAGGAGCCCAGGAATTACTATGCCAGGGCGTCATGTTGAAAATTTCGCTACTTTTGTATTCTGCAAGGATCGCATTTTGACTAATTATTTTGGCGTTGCATACTCAAAAGCATTTATCGCGGGAAAATGGCAATTTGCCCATCATGTGCTTTCCCGAAAAATAATACCCATCCACTGCGGTACTTGAGATACTCTCTTTCCATGGATTCCTTCGAGAGTTTTTTAACTCCAGAACAACTTATTAGAGAATCAGAAGTACTGTCTGAGTGTTCTAGGTTGATGTTGGAAGAACGTTCAAGGTATGAAAATCAGGCAGAGATTTTTCTTGAGACAGGGTCTTTCTCTCGAGTAAATGGTGACTACTCTTTCAAATACAAAATGAAAGGTGACCGTTTCGTTTGGCATGCCAAGCCGATTTCGCCAACTGAAAATAGTTACTCCAGCGAAGTGCCTATTCCGGAAGCCATGGTTGATAAAATTGAAACCTTGATTGAGTTTTTTGCCCAGAGCGAAGCTGGATTTATTAGTTAGATTTGCACGCCGATGTATTTAGTTTGCAGGAACTCGTGAATTCCATCAAAGCCACCTTCGCGACCTAAGCCAGATTGCTTCACGCCACCGAAAGGTGCGGCAGGGTCTGAGATAACACCCTTGTTGATCGCAACCATTCCAGATTCCATTGCCTCTGCTGTGCGAAGCGCACGGGCTAGGTCACTTGAGAACACGTAACTGATTAG
>CAINSH010000173.1 GCA_903852955.1 uncultured Actinomycetes bacterium
AGTCTTTGAGTTATCAAAGTAAGCACCGCCTACTTGATTTTCAACATCTTGTGTCGCAAGCACTGCAAGTGCTGCAGCGTTTGTTCCATTTTCAAGAACTGCAAGTGCTGGGCTAATCGCCAATGGGAATGACAACTTCAATGCACCTTCTGGACCTGAAATTGAATCGAAGTGTGCTGACTGAGTTGGAATTCCTGCCATTAAGCCAACAAGCAATAGCGCACTTCGTGAAGGAACGCCTGCAGCTTCGAGAGCTTTACCTGTTGCAGAAGAAGTATCTGGCCACTTGCCAGTACCCATTGCTGCCTGCAGTTTGCCCATGACTGTAAATACTTTGCCAAGGTCTGCATATGACTCTGCAACTCCGGCAGCACCAGCTGAGTAGTTTCCACCCTTAATAGTTGGATCAAATAGGACCTTGAGGCCCCATAGGAAATCTCCAGCCATTGTGAGTTCGGCATCTACTTCAAGTGTTGCCATACACAATGGTGCGGCAGCACTTACTAGTTCTGGATGTGTTTCAGCCAGGCCTTGAGTAATTGCGCCACCTAGAGATGATCCCCAAGCAATAACTTTTTTAGTTGTTGGGAACTGCTTCTTAAATGTGTCGATGAGTTCAACGTTTGTCTTGAGTGCAGAATCTAGATTCCAACCTTGGCGTGCAAAGCCTGAACCCATGATCGCAATTCCTTGGCTAAAGAAATACTTAGCAACTTCAGCGTTTCCGCCTGGAACTGGTTCTGGAGTATTGGTGATCTTGTAACCACCAATGAGTGGAATTGCAGATGGAATATCTACGTTATAGCGATATCCATGTGAGTACATTGCAACAGTTCCGTTGAAATTCGCTGGAACCTGCATTGCAAATGGTGCGCCATCAGATGTTGCACCAACACACGTTTGGATTGGGCTCTTGCCATCGCATGCAGGTGCAGCGTTTGCTGCAACTGGTACAGATACAAGAACTGTTGTAACAAGTGCAGTTACTGAAAGAAGCGAAAGAATTCTTACTTTTTTCATTAGTTAGGTAGTCCCTTCGCAGGCATTGCTGGACGAACATATGTTGACTTAACAACAGCGCCAGCACCTGAATCAGTTGTGTAAGTGACATATGAGCCACCAATTGGAGAAAGGTCACCAGTTGGTGAGTACTTTCCAACCCAGTAGCCAGTTAATCCAACGTGGCTTGTCTTTGAATAACCAAGAGGAACAAGTGCTGAGTTCGCAAACTTTGAGCCCTTGCTATCAATTGCTGCCATCAATGACTTGCGTGTTGGATTTTGACCGGCAGCCTTGAGAGCTTGTGCGGCCATAAATGCTGAATTCATTCCAAGCAATACGTTGAGATCAAAAGTTGATCCTGGTACTGCTTTTGCATAGATATCTGAGAATAGTTTTACGTATTCATCCTTCATATCTGTAGTTGCAGGAACTGGTGAGAAACCAATTGCGTTATAAAGAACGCCGGCTGGAACTCCAGTAAGTTTGATTGTTGTTGCATCTCCACCAACTGAACCAAGCATCCACTGTGGTGCGTACTTCAACTGGGCGGCAACGCCAAGCATTGCAGATGTAGCACTAGATACACCAAAGAGAATTACAACGTCGGCTTCAGCAGCCTTGAACTTTGTAATCCAACCCGCTGCAGCTGCAGCACCTTGTGAACCTGATGCATATGGAACCTTGACTGCGAAGTTAACTCCAGCAGTCTTAAATCCTGCGAGCGCATCTGAACCGAAGTCGTCATCCTGGTATAGAAGACCAACTTTTTTACCTTCAAAGTTATCCTTAATGTACTGACCCATAATCTTTGCTTCCATGATGTATGAAGGCAAAACTGTGTAAGTAGTTGGATATTTCTTTGCATCAGCAAATCCGCTGAATCCAGTGTTAACGAATAGCACAGGGACTCCGCGGCGAGCTGGGTTAACTGATGCTGCAACAGCCTTTACATTTGCTGTTCCAAGCGGAGCAAGAAGCGCCATGACCTTATCTTTTAGAATAAGTTCATTTGTCTTTGCTACTGCTTCAGTTGGTACATAACGATCATCTTTAACAACGAGTGTGACCTTGCGGCCATTGATTCCACCATTTGCATTGAGATATTCGAAGTACGCCTTTGCTGCACCTGGAATCTTGTTGTAACCAAGTGATGCTGTGCCTGTCATTGGGAGCGTCATTCCGAGTTTGATTTCTCTAGACGAGACTCCCACTTCAGCCGCTTGTGCTGGGACTGCTGTTACAGCCAAGCTCAGTGCGGCAATTACCGCTGAAACTGTTATCAGTTTCCGGCGATTCATTGCTTTCATGTGTTTCCTTCCATCGAGGGTTATTACGAGAGGTAATTCTTTTTCTTAGCTTTACGAGCACGATGCTGTTCAACTGGGCCATTTGGAACAAATAGCACAGTTAAAATCAGTAGCGCGCTCACCAAAAAGCCCGGCAAGTTTGTAGTCACTCGTTCAGAACTGCCAATTCGATTTGCAACCGCATCGGCGACCTCTGGAATAGCGACCAAGACCACTGCCCCAATCATTGCCCCTCCGAGGGTGGTTATGCCAGATAAGACCGCGCCTGTCAGCAAAGAAAATGAGAGCGCCAGGGGAAATGCGCTCGGGGAGACCGTTCCGATGGTCATAGAAAGCAGGGCTCCGGCCAATCCAGCGATTCCAGCGCTTATGGTGAAGGCCAAGATCTTGGAGCGGGCGATATTGATTCCTGAAAGCTGTGCGGCGACCTCATTGCCACGAATCGCGCGCCACGTACGTCCATATCTAGAACTCAAGATATTTTTTACCGCCCACATAGAAATCAATGCAGCTAAAGCCGCGATCCAGAAAAACCATTTATATTGAGTGAACTCTTCACCCAATGAAAGCGGTGGAAATCCGACATCAAAAAGTAAACCTTGTTCGCCACCTAAAACTGAGAATTGATTTGCAAGCGATGGAAGACCAATTGCAAGTGCCAAAGTTGTGCCAGCTAAATATGGTCCTGATAAACGCGCAGCTGCTGCTCCCAGAAGTGCTCCACCGATTGCTGCGGCGAGAACTGCAATTGCAAAACATAAAATGATTGGTGCTTGTAATTCAATCCGTGCAACCGCAGCGGCATATGCGCCAACTGCCATCAATGCTCCGTGGCCAAGTGATACTTGTCCAGAATATCCAGTGAGCAAAATAATTGACGATATTGCGATTACATAGACCGCAATTGATGCACCTTGGTAAACGCGTAATTCATCAACCATTCCACTTAAGAAATATAGAACAACGCCGCCCAGAATAAAGAGGAGTAAGTCGCGTGATTGTTTTTTATGCACGTCGGGCCGCCTTTGCACCGAAAATTCCTTGAGGCCTTATAAACAATACAAGAAGTAAAATCACAAATGGTGCGATGAAAAATAAACCACTACTGATATACATTAAAACAAATGAAATCATTAAGCCAAGAACTAAACCGCCAATTACCGCGCCGATCAAACTATCTAGTCCACCGATTACTGCAGCGATAAAACCTGAAACTAAGAGTAATGAAAACTCAATTGAATCTGGCGACAAAGTTCCATTTCCATTAACAGTTTGAAACATTCCTGCAACTGCGCCCGCTGCGCCAGCTAGTGCCCAACCTAAGGTGCGGACCCAATCAACTTTGATTCCGGAAAGGCGTGCTATTTCTGGCGAATAAGCAGATGCGCGCAGAGCTAAACCGATATTTGTCTTTTGGAAGACAAGCGACAAGATCAGCATAAGCACCAACACTGTTAGCAAAATTAGTAATTTAAGGGGCGAAAAGACCAAAGTTGTTCCATTTATTGTGTAGCCATCATTTGAAACTGGGCCAACGATTCGAACATCCTGGCCGCCCCAAATCATCGATGTCGATGCACGAATTACTCCAAGCAAACCAAGAGTTGCAATGATGGGAGCAACTCCTGCAATCGGACCCGAAGAACTGTGTTTTACAAGCAACCTAATCAAAATCATTTCAACTAGTGCGGCCACCAAAGCACCACCAACCATTGCAACGGGCAGCGCTATCCAGAAAGAACCTAGCCTTGTAACCGCTTCAAAACCAAAATAGGTAGATAGCAAGGCCATTCCGGCTTGAGCAAAATTAACTACACGGGTGCTACGCCACACAAGCACCATTGAGATTGCCATCAAAGAATAAATAGATCCTGCGGTGATTCCGATGAGTAGAGTGTTTAGGAAATCCATAATTAGTACCCCAAGTATGCAGAACGCACTGCAGGATCATCAATCAATGCTGATGCACTGCCTGCAACAGCCACAGAACCTAAATTCAAGACAATGCCAAGGTCAGCAATCTTTAATGCACCCATAGCGTTTTGCTCTACGAGTAAAACCGTTAAATTCATGGAATTAGTGAGGTCGCGAATTGTTTGAAAAATCTGCTCGACAACTAGTGGTGCTAAACCAAGTGAAGGTTCATCAAGCAGGAGCAGTTGTGGCTTAGACATTATTGCGCGCCCAATTGCCAGCATCTGACGTTCTCCACCAGATAACGTATCTGATCGCTGATTTATGCGTTCGCCTAAACGTGGAAAAATTGAAACAACGTTTTCAATAGATTCTTTTGATTCCTGATTATTACGGCGCCAAATTGCTCCGAGCTCAAGATTTTCCTTAACCGTAAGCTCTGGCACTACAGATTTGCCTTCACCTACATGAGAAATTCCACGGCGAACTAACATTTCAGGTTTAGTCCCAACTATGTTTTCGCCGTTCCAGGAAATTTCGCCCTGGGTTGGATGCTTAAGGCCTGAAAGTGTGCGAAGTAGCGTTGTTTTTCCCGCACCATTTGAACCAATAATTGCCGCTAGCTTGCCAGCTGGCACAGTCAGGGAAACTTGGTTGACTGCACAAATAGCTCCATGGTGGACCGTTAAATTCGAAACCGTAAGTGTCATTTAAGCACCAGTTCCAAGATATGCGGCCATGACTGCAGGATCTCGTCGAACTGTCTCGGCGCTTCCGCTGGCAATTACTTCACCAAAATTTAAAACATAGAGTTTGCTACATACCGACATCACGACATCCATGTGGTGTTCGACAAGTAAAACTGACATCGTTGCACTTAAGTTTCGAATGAGAAGATTCATCCATTCAATATCTTGTGCCCCTAATCCGCCTGCAGGTTCGTCTAACATCAATATCTTTGGCTCACTAACAAGCGCGCGTGCAATGGCTACGCGTTTTGTGTCTGGGTAAGACAAGGTATCTGCCCGACGATTGGCTAAACCACCTGCATAGACTTTTTCAAGGGCGGCACGCGATTTTCTACGAATCTCTTTTTCATCTTTGCCGCTTCTGCCCAGCGCAGCAGAAATCAAACCTGAATTTGCTAAGTGCTGTGCGCCAACCATGACATTTTCAAGAACAGTTAAATCACCAAACAGACCTACACCTTGCAAAGTGCGAGCAATACCTAAATCAACTAATTGCGCCGTATGTGGGAAATCCTGTTCTTGACCATCTAAAAAGAATTTTCCAGAATCGGGTTTTACTAATCCGCACAGTGCGTTAAATAAAGTTGTCTTACCCGCACCATTTGGACCGATTAATCCAACAACTTCATTTTTACCAATCTCAAGATAAACATCATTGAGAGCACGAAGCCCGCCGAAGGAGATATTGACACCTTCGACTCGCAGCGCTGCGTTATTAGTAGACATGAGGTGCATAGATTCTAGGCACTCGCGGGCCGATTCTTGTCACGATTTCATAATTAATTGATAACGATGCACTGCCCCAGTCATCTGCGGTGTATTCCCCATGAGAGCCATCACCGAAAACAACGACCCAATCACCAGATTGTGCAGTTGATTGCGCCCCCAAATCAACAACAAATTGGTCCATCGAAACTCGTCCAATAATGGGCGCACGTTTGCCATCAATAAAAACTCCAGCACCCTGGGCAATTCGGGGAATTCCGTCGGCATAACCCATAGCTACTACGCCTAACTTAGTTGGCGAAGAAGTGATGGCTGTTGCGCCATATCCGACTGCAGATCCAGCTGGAACATCCTTAACCAAATGTAATTTTGCCCGTAACTGCATAACAGGTTTTAATGAATGCGATTTACTGTCGCCCATAGTTTTAATATCTGGCGTTAATCCATACATGGAAATTCCTGTGCGCACTAAGTCAAATGTTGATGCTGGGTCAGCCAAAGTTGCTGCAGAGTTTGATAGATGTTTGATTGGCGGATTTATCCCGGCTTCTGCCAAATCTTTAATTGCTTTCTTGAAATGCTCAAGTTGATCTAAGTTTTGTTTTTGGCCTGGCTCATCGGCCCGAGCAAAATGTGAAAATAATCCGATGACTTCTACTTGAGAAAAGTCTGCTTTTAACATATCTTGCCATTGATCTAAGAAGCCGCCTCTTGTCATGCCAGTATCTACTTCGATATGAATCCGTGGCTTGTTAGCTATTTTTGAAATCTCATCCAACGCTTTAAGCGAAGCGACCGCAATATCAATGTCATGTTGGGCGGCTAAATTAAAATCTGATCCTGGTGGAACCAGCCAAGCAAGAATTGGAATTCGGACTCCATGGGTGCGCAAAGTGATTGCTTCTTCAAGAAGTGCAACTCCCAGCCAATCGGCCCCGCTCTTTTCGGCAGCTAGCCCGGTTTCGACTAGACCATGTCCATAAGCATCTGCTTTAACAACTGCTAATAAATCAACGCCCGACTTGGTTTTCAAAATTGAAATATTGCTTGCTAAAGCGTTTAAATCAATACGAGCTTCTGCGCGATGTTGCATTACTTACGCTCGACAATCACCATTGCCGATGCGATTCCTGCATCGTGGGATAAAGACAAATGAACATCTGCCCCGTCTACTAAATCGGCAATGTCACCACGGAATAGAAAAGCTGGTTTTCCGTTTTCATGGTTAATAACTTCGGCATCATGCCAAGCCAAGGCGGTTCCTGCACTGAGCGCCTTAGCTAGCGCTTCTTTGGCAGCAAATCTGGCAGCGAGTGAGCTCATTGGTTTATTGCGTTCATTTTCAGTAAAAATCTTGTTTAACAAACCTGGGGTGCGTTCTAGTGATGCTTTGAATCGCTCGATATCGACGACATCAATGCCGATTCCATCAATCATGGCTTTGAGTCTAGTGCAGTTGGCTCTTTGATGGAACGTAGCGGTCAACTGCAATTACTGCGACCAGCAAAGCGCTACCAATAAAAACGCCACCTAAGAGATCGCTGAACCAATGTGTATGCCGAATAAGTGATACGACGCAAACCGTCAAACTGATTAAGGCCACACCTGCACTCGCAAGACGTCCTTGATATCTATCTACTTTTGCATATCTATAAATCAAATAGGCCAAAATTCCCCAAGATAAAACGGCATTTGATGCGTGCCCACTGGGGTAAGACATTCCACCTACGTGCAATAAATCAAAACCATCGCGCGGTTTAGTTCTTCCTAAAAATAATTTGAAAGTTCCCACTACAAGGTTGAGCAAAATCAATGAAAGAAAAGCAAGATTGAGTGGGCGCCAAGTTTTAAATTTATATGCAATAAATACTGCGGCAAGTAGAAGGACGGTGGCAGTCAACCAGCGAAGACCAAGGTCATCTAAACGGCGAAGAAGAAAACCGGCAAAGCCATCAAACTGTGGCTTAGGGTCACTATTTATTTTTTTATCATATTCAACAAGTGGTCCATAACTAAGGACTTGCTGAGTTACCAGTAGAAAACCAGCAAATAAAACAACCGCCCAACGTAGTGCCCGGTCCATTTGCTTACGGCGATTTTGTATTAATTCGTTCATTATTCAACCGTTACTGATTTAGCCAAGTTTCTTGGTTGATCAACGTCATTTCCACGAGCAACCGCCATTTCATAAGCAAAAACCTGCAAAGGCACGGTAGCTAGTACTGGTTGAAAAAGCGCTGGAACTACTGGAATGCGGATGATGTGTTCAGCGCCTTCTACATGCGCACCTTCTTCGGCGATGACAATAACTCGAGCACCGCGGGCTTTTACTTCTTGAATATTGCTCAGCATTTTTTCATCTAAAGCATGCTCGTGACCGGCCGGCAAAATAGCGATTACCGGAGTTCCTTGATCAATTAATGCGATTGGACCATGTTTTAGTTCACCACCTGCGAAACCTTCGGCATGAATATAAGCAAGCTCTTTGAGCTTAAGTGCACCTTCAAGTGCGACTGGATATCCAATATTTCTGCCTAGGAATAAAACAATATTGTTTTGCGCAAAACTTCTAGTGAGCGCACGTAGCGGCTCAACGGTTTCTAAAATTTGTTCAATTTTTCCTGGAAGTTCGAGAAGTTCGTTATAAAAACCTTCAACTTCAGAATCAGAAAGTTGTCCATTGACTTGGGCAAGATGCAGGCCGATTAAATAGACCGCAATCATCTGGGTTAATAAAGCTTTAGTTGAAGCAACTGCGATTTCGGGTCCGGCATGGGTATATATAACTGCATCGGCTTCGCGTGGAATAGTTGAGGAGTTTGTATTACAAATTGCAAGCACTCGTCCACCTGCAGCTTTTGCATGGCGCACAGCCATCAACGTATCCATGGTTTCACCGGACTGCGAAATGGCGATAATTAATGTACCGGCATCAATTATTGGATCTCGGTATCTAAATTCGCTTGCGATTTCTACATCAACTGGAATTTTTGCCCATTTTTCAATTGCATACTTTGCAACCATGCCCGCGTGATACGCAGTTCCACAAGCAATTACCGTAATCTTTTTTAATGAGCGAATATCATCCGCGCTCATGTGTAACTCATCTAAAACAATCTGCTTGTTATCGCTTAAACGGCCAATCAAAGTGTCGGCCACTGCCTTGGGTTGTTCAAAGATTTCCTTGAGCATGAAATGGGTAAAGCCACCCTTTTGCGCTGCGCTGGCATCCCAAGAAATTAAATACTCTTTAGGTTCAACCGCATTGCCATCTAAATCAGTAATAGTTACCGAGTTTGGATCCATTGTTACAACTTCATCTTGACCTAATTCAACGGCCCGCTTTGTGTAATCGATGAAAGCTGCAACATCAGATGCCATAAAGTTTTCGCCTTTGCCAAGACCTACAACAAGAGGTGAATTACGACGTACTCCAACGACTATATCTGGAGCATCGGCATGAATTGCAAGCAAAGTAAAAGATCCGCGCAAAGCTTTAACCGCTTCACGCATCGCTGCCGATAGATCTCCATTATGTTTTTTGCGAAGATCGCTCAATAGATGCGCAACTGATTCTGTATCTGTCTCTGATGAAAACTTGTGCCCACGTAATTCAAGTTCTTTACGAAGCTCTGAATAGTTTTCAATAATTCCATTATGAATTACCGCGAGCTTGCCTTCGTTATCTACGTGAGGGTGGGCATTGTGATCAGTTGGCCCACCATGTGTTGCCCAACGGGTATGCCCAATTCCTGAATGCACGACTGGCAAAGTCGCATCAAGTGAGTTCTCCAAATTTGAAAGCTTGCCCGCTTTTTTCTCAATAAATAACCTGCCTGGTGTTCCCAGTGCGATTCCGGCTGAGTCATAACCGCGGTATTCAAGGCGGCGCAGACCTTCAATCAAGGGCGTTGCTGCAGATTGTGGACCTGTGTATCCCACAATTCCGCACATAATTAATTACCCCAGTTCAGCTTTAACAGTATCTGCAAGTTCTCTAGCAACTTCTTGCGCAAGGCTATCACTGGCGGCTTCAACCATGACTCTGACAAGAGGCTCGGTACCAGATGCTCGAAGTAAGACTCGGCCACTATCGCCTAAACGATCTTCGGCAGATTTTACTGCCGCTGAAATAACCAAAGAATCGTTGAGTTTTTCCTTTGCAACATCTTTAACATTAATTAAAACTTGTGGAAAGCGCACCATTGTGGCCGCTAGCTCCTGAAGTGTTTTTCCAGTTCGGACCACTTCTTGCAGAAGTTGAAGCGCAGTCAAGATTCCATCGCCAGTATTTGCAAGGTCGCGCATAATTACATGGCCGGATTGTTCTCCGCCTAATGAATACCCGTTAGCAATCATATTTTCAAGAACATACCGATCTCCGACCGGCGTGGTTACAACGTCAATGCCAGCATCTTTCATGGCGTGCATAAAACCAAGATTGCTCATGACTGTGCCAACTACGGTGTTGTTAGTTAATTTTCCACGGGCTTTAAAGCCGCGTGCAAGCAAAGTCAGAATATGGTCGCCATCGATTTCATTTCCAGCAGCATCGATTGCTAAACAGCGATCGGCATCACCATCATGTGCAATTCCAACATCTGCACCTTCTTTTAATACTGCGGCGCGCAATTGGTGCAGATGGGTAGATCCACAATCATCATTAATATTCCAACCATCTGGCTGATTGAATATGGCAACCACTTCGGCCCCAGCGCGTCGATACGCTTCTGGTGCAACATAGGAAGCTGCGCCATTTGCGCAATCAACAACAATCTTTAAACCTTTAAGTGGAGTTTCAACTGATGCGAGCAAGTGCTTTAAATATCGCTCTGTCGCGGTGTCATCAATAATTGAGCGTCCGACATTCTTACCTGTTGGTCTTTCCCAATCTTCACCCATGCGTGCTTCGATACGAGCTTCAATAGCATCATCTAATTTGCCGCCACCGCGGGCAAATAACTTAATTCCATTATCTGGCATTGGATTATGAGATGCGCTAATCATCACGCCAAGGTCGCACTTTGATTCTGCAACAAGGTGTGCAATTGCAGGTGTTGGTAATACGCCAACTCGATAGACATTGATTCCAGCACTTGTTAATCCTGCAACTACGGCAGCTTCCAAAAATTCTCCGGAGGCACGTGAATCTTGACCCACAATTGCTGTAGGTCGGTGATCTTTATTTGATGAGCTTTCTACCAATATATGCGCGGCAGCAACTGAAACATCAAGAGCTAATTCAGCAGTTAAATCACGATTGGCTAAGCCACGAATCCCATCAGTGCCAAAGAGCGCCATTGGAACCCCTTTGCTCGATAGTGAAAATTAACGCTTGCTGTATTGAGAACGCTTACGTGCCTTCTTAAGACCGTACTTCTTGCGCTCAATAACACGTGCATCACGTGAAAGGAATCCAGCTTTCTTAAGTGCTGGACGGTTAGCTTCTTCATCGATCTGGTTAAGTG
>CAINSH010000174.1 GCA_903852955.1 uncultured Actinomycetes bacterium
AATGGGCCAATATGTAGTTCGTGAATCATGGCAACGTCATTAACTGGATAGTTATCCCAGAACAAAGGTTTGCGTTGTGCACTTTCTTCAAAGACAAGTGCATCTCGAACATCTAGACGGTAAGAGCAAATTTGAATCCCTGTCCACAGCAAGTGAACGCTTGAATTGAGCAACGAACCAATTTCTACTAAATATTCTTCACGCCCGGTCCCCCGATAAACCGTTGGGCAAAGCACCAATTGCGCATTTGGATACTCAGTGTGCAACCAATCAAAGAGCTGATTACCTAGCCAGGCATGGGCTTGAGCAAAACTACTAAATGCCTTTGCATCATCTTTAGATTGAAAATCATTTGGGATGTCATCGAAGAAAACTCCGACTAAATCAATACCAATATCTAAATATTGTTTTAATCTCCCTTTGAGCGCGGCCAACTCTGAAGGCGCTGAATAAATAATTGTTTGTCCGGGTGATACAGCAGTTCCAAAAACGATTCCCTTTGATTTTGCATAAGAAACTAATTCGCTTAATTTATTTATTTCAGTCTCTGGGCGAAGCTCCTGCCAACTCCGGCGGTGGCCTGGTTCATCTTTAGGGGCTAAAAAATATGTGTCTAGCTTGGTGCGGGCAAGAAAGTCGAGCATGTCGATACGTTCTTCATGGCTCCAGGGTTTTCCATAAAAACCTTCAATTACACCGCGGATACCAAAACTGTTCATAGCGATAACTGTAATCGGTTAGCCGAATCAGAAGTCCAAAGCTTTACGGGCAATCTCGATCTCTTTTTCACCAAAGTTGCGGCTATGGGCATATGAGTACCAGTAACCACCATCTATAGAGAATTTTTGAAGAATCTTAAGAGTTGCTTCAATTTCTTCCCACTTAATTCCTAGCTCATCAAGTCCATGTCGTGTTCCACAAGCGGTAATGATGCGCTTAACTCGTGCATAGTCATTATCGAAAATCGCGGTCATAATTAAGACACCAAGACTTACGAGTTCCCCGTGCAAAATGGTTCGACCAGTTACTTGTTCAAATGCGTAAGCAAAGAAATGCTCGCTTCCTTCTTCAAATCGTGCATGTTGTAAATCGTGGCATAGCCAACCAATTTCACGGTGAAGTTCCATTAGGGACCGAATACCTTCTTCGCTTTGATCTTTAATTCCAGAAGCAGATT
The DNA here is from genome assembly GCA_903852955.1 of uncultured Actinomycetes bacterium. Lineage (GTDB taxonomy): Bacteria > Actinomycetota > Actinomycetes > Nanopelagicales > Nanopelagicaceae > Planktophila. Next base: position 1,178 of record CAINSH010000174.1, read on the forward strand.
TTTCTAATCCATCAACAAAGCGAAGTGAAGCTCCAGCAGCCTGGTCATTCCATGGGTGTGACTCACCTTTAGAAACTGCGAATCTCCAATCAGCTAAAGCGGTATGACAAGAAAGCACGTCACCGATTCCGGCAGAAATGAAAGCGCTAGGCGCTGCTTGTAAAATTGCGTAGTCCACTAGAACTACATCAGGTACAGCATCGCCTTCGTAGCGGACTTTATTTTGATCGCGCAGCGCGCTCATACGTGTAAAACAGGCATCAACTGATGCAAGTGTTGGGACCTGTACTAGCGGTAACTGTCTGCGCCAATGAACCCATTTGGCGACATCCATTGCTGTTCCGCCACCGACTCCAACTATTGTCACATCATCTGGAACGCTTTTAGCCCACTCATCTAATTGAGCGGGTGAAAGATCATTTGCTTCAATCGCCATAACTGGCGCGCGGCCATAAGAATGTTGCAATACGTCCCACGGCTTATCAGCATGAATAACAACAGTTGCACCAAGGCGATCACCTAATCCATTAAATAATCCGCTGCCGTATTCGGTCTTGAAACCATGAAGAGCTGAAAATCCTGTGTGGGCGTTGCCAATTGTTATTGGAGTATTGCCACCATCTTTTCCGGTAGTCGTCGTTTGCCACGTCATTATTGCTCTCCATTCATATTCGGCGAATTCTTCCAAGTTCTAGAGCCTGGTTTAGGTTCGAAAGCTGCTTCCATCCCATTAAATCGTACGATTCTATAATTCTCGGCGTATTCAAATCCACTTTTTTCACCGGCTGACTCTGCCATTGATTGGATCATTAACTGAACAAGGCTTTGCCTATCTTCTATCAAAAGTTTTTGTCCTGAATCCCGTTCAAAAATTGTAAGCTGATAGTAAATATTGTCCATCATCACTTCATGAGAATTGACCGCGGCAATTTTTTGTTCCAGGAATTTACTAATATCAATAGAAGAAGTAGTCCTAGTTAATTCTCTTCCGAAATACCAACGCTCAATAACTGCGTGTGGGGCGACTCCAAGTGCAAAGTGTTCAGGGTGGTGCTTATCAAATATTGATGTCCAGTAGCTTTCGTCCACAGCTTTAGCAACCATTAAATGGTCCTGGTTGTCTTCGCCGTATGCACTATATGGATCAAAACTTATGACAGCATATGGCTTAAGTTCGCGGAACTTAAAAATAATCTTTTCGCGAAGGTCAACGAGCTTGACGCTGCTCAGTCGATCCGTTGGAAAATCTAAATTATGAATTGCGGTAACACCCAGAATCTTCATGCTCTTCTGGAACTGATCTAAATTTACTTTCTTCGTTTCCTCACTTGGGATATCGAAGGAGTCTGCGTAATCATCGGTCACGCGAAGGGCATGAACATTGGCTCCGGCATGGGCTAAAGCGCATAGAGCACCGCCGGCAAAAATTGATAGGTCATCAGCATGGGCGCCTATAGCTAGAACCGTTTTCCCCTTGAGATATGCCAGGTCCGGTTCAGGGGCTATCAGCTCCACGCACACCTCCACAATCTTGAAAACACATTAGTAAATGCTATTGACTTAATGCTATTTCCGTCAATACTAATCCCTAATTGGCGATTCGAATTGAGCCACCTGTTCTTGAGAGGTTATGACATGCGAAAGAATTTTAAAGTTTTTGGCACTGTTACGGCGGTGCTGAGTTTGGTGCTTTCTTCAGCTTTTGTGACTACATCAAGTAGTTCTGCTGCAGACAAGAAACCATCTGCAATCAACGTTTACTTGATCCCAAGTCCTAGTGCTGATGCAATTAAGAAATTAGCACCTAAATGGACTGCAAAAACAGGAATCAAAGTAAATTTTACTGAAGTTGAATATGGAACTGCTCATCAAAAGGCGTTGCTTTCAATTCAAACAGGCAAAGGTGAGCAAGATGTAGTTCAGTTTGATAATACGTTCTTAGCTGCATTTGCTAATGCCAAGGCGTTAACTCAACTAAATTCTTATACATCTGCTTCCAAAGAGTATGACATAAAAGATTTCACGCCAGCACTTCAACAATATGGTGACTTTGGTGGAAAGAAGTTTGGTCTCATGCTATCTACTGAACCATTTATACAATGGTACCGAACAGATATTTATAAGAGTTTAAATCTTAAGCCAGCTAAGACATGGGATCAATACAAAGCCAATGCCGAAGCAATTCAAAAATCGGGTAAAGCATCTGGTCAACTTATAGGTTATGGCCCAGCATCAACATGGTGGTGG
>CAINSH010000175.1 GCA_903852955.1 uncultured Actinomycetes bacterium
CCCACCCCGCTCTCAAACGGGGACCTAGCTCAATTGGTAGAGCACCGCCTTTGCAAGGCGGGGGTTAGGGGTTCGATTCCCCTGGTCTCCACGTTATGACAACTACAGCGACGCTACATACATCACTCGGTGACATTGTCATCGAGCTATTTCCTAATCACGCACCAAAAACTGTTGCAAACTTTGTTGAGTTAGCAACTGGTGAAAAAGAGTGGACCGATCCACGCACAGGAGATAAAACAACTGCAAATCTTTATGACGGAACAATTTTTCACCGCGTCATTGATGGCTTCATGATTCAAGGTGGAGATCCACTTGGTCAAGGAACCGGCGGACCTGGTTACCGATTCGCAGATGAATTTCACGGAGAGTTAGTTTTTGATCGTCCTTATATCTTGGCAATGGCAAACTCTGGCCCAGGTACAAATGGTTCACAGTTCTTTATCACTGTTGCTCCAACAACGTGGCTAAACCGCAAGCACTCAATCTTTGGAGAAGTTAAAGATTCTGCTAGCCAGGCAGTAGTTGATGCGATTGCTAAAGCAAAGACAGGCGCGCAAGATAAGCCTGCAACACCAATAACAATCAACAGCGTCACTGTTGCTTAAACGTTCAGCCACCTACACATTAATCGCAGCTATCTGCGGTGCATACCTGCTGCAGTTAGTTGTTCCATCAATTGAAATTCATTTAGTGTTACCAAACATTGATTATTTAAAATCAACCAACGAGTGGTACAGATTATTTACCGTAGCTCTAGTTCACTCAGGTTTATTGCACTTAGGTTTTAACATGTATGCACTGATGGTTTTAGGAAATCCGCTAGAAGCAGCATTTGGAAAAAATAAACTTTTAATCATCTTTTTTGTTTCGCTGCTAACTGGTTCACTTACTTCTACATTTTTAGCATCAGCATCTAGCTACTCAGTTGGCGCATCTGGTGCAGTCTTTGGTTTATTCGGCGCACTTGCAATTGTTGGAAAAAGAATTGGTGCAGACACACGTTCAATATTTGTAATCATTGCCATTAACTTTGCAATTGGTTTTGTTTTAGGTGGGATCGATTGGCATGCCCACCTAGGTGGATTAATTGGCGGCGTAATTACAGCGCAGTTAATCCTTAATAAACGATAAAGAGTTATCCACAGGTTTTACCCACAGTGTGGATTGAATTACAACCGTGTAATTAGTTAGCGCCAGCGGGTGGCGAGAGTGAAACCAACACCGATAAAGCTGAAGCCAATAATCATGTTCCAAGCACCAATATTTGGCACTGGGTACCTAGTCTGAGTGACATAGAAGATTACGATCCAAAATAGGCCGATTAAGAAAGCGGTAACCATTGTTGGGGCAAGCCACTTTGGGCTTTCCAGCGGCGCATGAGGGGTTTCGACCACAACTTCCTGGTTATGAGCGCGCTGTTCAACGACTTTCTTGCGGAGCTTTGATTTAGGCATACGCGAAAGATACACCATGAGCAAGAATGCTCCTATGGCCACCAAGATCCTTGTCGTCGACAATTACGACTCCTTCGTCTTCAACTTGGTTCAGTACTTAGCGCAACTAGGCGCTGAATGCACAGTTGTCCGAAACGATGCAGTGGTCGCCGAAGATGCCGCCAACTATGACGGCGTGCTTATTTCGCCAGGACCTGGAACACCAGAACGAGCTGGCGTAAGTATTGCAATGATTAAGTTTTGCGCCGAGAAAAAAATTCCATTATTCGGTGTCTGTTTAGGACATCAAGCAATTGGTGTCGCCTTTGGCGCAACAGTTTCGCGCGCTCCAGAACTTTTGCATGGAAAAACTTCATTAGTACACCACCAAGGCCAAGGCGTTTTTGTTGACTTGCCATCACCATTTACTGCAACACGTTATCACTCACTATGTGTAGAACGTGACACGGTGGGTTCAGATTTAGAAATAACCGGCGCAACAGAATCCGGAATTGTTATGTCAATGCGCCACCGAACTTTGCCAATCGAAGGCGTTCAGTTTCATCCAGAATCTGTATTAACCGAACATGGACATCAAATGTTGGCTAACTGGTTAACAGTGTGTGGAGATAAAAATGCAAAAACAAAAGCCGTTGGTTTATCACCAGTGGTTGGCGCTTAAGGCGCTTTATTAACGGTAATAGTTACTGACTTACCAATTGTTTGTGTAGTTCCAGCATCAGGTGCCTGACGGATAACAATTCCAATCGGCTGATTTGCATCATAAGCTTCAATTTCATTAACAAGGAAACCCGCTTGGACAAGAAGAGTCCTAGCTTGAATTGCATCGGTGCCTATTAATAAAGGAACTTCGATTTGACCACTTGCAATCTGTAAAACAACACCACTACCTGCAGTAATCGTTGAACTTGGTTCAGGTATAACTTGTAAAACAGTTCCAAGCGGTTCATCTGATGGAACCGCTTCGGTGCGCGAAACAACTAAACCAACCGCGGCAAGTGCTGCGCGGGCATCAATGAGGGACATACCCACCAAATCAGCCGGCACAATTGCATCTCCAGGGCCATCAGAAATCGTTAATACAACACCAGAACCTTTTTGTGCTCGAGTTGTTGCTAGAGGAATCTGACTTGCTACTCGATCGCGAGGAATTCGCGCATCATGTGCACGTTGAATTGTGACTACATAGTCTTGCAACATAACCTCAGCGTCAGCTTGCGTAAGACCAACAACGTTTGGAATCTGAGGAAACGATGACGAGTCAGCTGATGGACGCGCAATAAATAAACCAGTAGCGACAAGGCCAACGGTGACCACAGAACTTAAGGCCCCAATTAATAATTTGCGACGAGAAATTTTCACTTTTGGAATTGTTGTAGTTAAAGCTTGACCGGTTCCCACTTTGAAAAGATCATCCAACATCAACCCAGCTGATTGATAACGATCCTCAGGTTTCTTTGAAAGTGCCACAGAAAGAATTACATCAATTCCTTCAGGAAGCTCAGGTTGAAGTTTGCTTGGAACAACAAATACACCTGATACATGTTGGTAGGCGATTGACACAGGTGTATCTCCAGTAAATGGAGGTTTACCCGTTAATACCTCATATATCAAACAACCTGTTGAATAAATATCACTGCGCAAATCTGCAATTTCACCCAAAGCTTGCTCCGGGGATAAATACTGAGCAGTTCCAACAATGTTCCACGTACTAGTTAACGTTGCTCCTAAATCAGCCAACGCGCGAGCAATTCCAAAATCCATCACTTTTACGTCGCCTTGATCGGTAATCATGATGTTTGCAGGTTTGATATCACGGTGCACAATTCCACGCTCATGCGAATATTCAAGCGCGGCCAAAATTCCTTCACCGATTTCAAGTGCACGTTTTAGCGGCACACGTTCACCTTTGTGAATTAAATCGCGCAAAGTGTGGCCAGAAACCAACTCCATAACTATGTATGGAGCAGGTTCTTCACCAGAGTCATAAACAGCAACAATGCCTGGATGATTCAAACCCGCAGCAGCCAAAGCTTCTTTTCGAAAGCGGGCTACAAATGATGGGTCGCGAGCCAAATCACTACGTAAGACTTTTACTGCGACCTGGCGCGCTAAACGAATATCTTCGGCGATATAAACATCAGCCATACCACCGGTGCCAATCATTTGCCCCAGTTTGTAACGATCACCTAGCAGCGTATTAATCACTTCGCCGCCCCCAAAAGTTCGTTTAAAACAACTTCCTCAGTTGTTATATCGGCAATAACGACCGTGACATTATCTGGCGCATCATTTATATATGTTGCATCAATAAGAGCTTTAACCGCTTCAGTTTTATCTGATTTTTTCAACAGTGATTTAATCTCTTTTTCAGTTAGAACACTGGATAAACCATCACTACAGACCAAGAAACGATCTTTCGGCTTTACGTCATATAACTGTAAAACCGGCGTGACGGTTCCCTGACCCATTAGAGCTTGAGTTAAAACTGAACGCTGTGGATGGTCGGCAACATCTGATTGCGAAATCGCACCTTGATCAAGAAGTTCTTGAATAACAGTATGGTCATTACTGAGTTGTTCTAAAGTGTTTCCGCGCAATCTATAACAGCGAGAATCACCAACATGTAAGAGCGCAACTGATTTATCGATTAACAATAAAGCGGTAAGTGTTGTTCCCATTCCACGTAACTCAACGGCTTCATCGGCATACTCACCAATTTCAGAATCAATAGTAAATAGTGAGTTGAGCAAAAGGTCTTCCGTCGAATCGAAATCTATTTCCGGATTAGTTAAAACTGGGGCAAGTTTTTGAAGAGTTTGAATCGCAATACGTGAAGCGACTTCTCCAGCTGCATGTCCACCCATTCCATCGGCGACAGCGATTAGCTGACCAGAAACAAATGCAGAGTCTTCGTTTCCGCTTCGGTGTAAACCGTCAGCCGACAGCGCACTGCTCTGGAAATAAAATGCGCTCATGGGAGTAAGCCTAACGCCTGTTAATCTTTAATCATGAAAATTTATGCCCACCGTGGAGCCTCGATAGATTTCCCAGAAATGACGATGGACGCCTATAAAGCTGCCGTTGATCAAGGAGCCGATGGCATGGAGTGCGACGTTCGACTGACAAAAGACAACCAGATGCTTTTGTGGCATGACGCCGATATGAAACGTACCGCCGGTTATGCCGGTCGCATTGCCGAGATGACGTACCTTGAAATTAAAGAACATTACCCACAAGCTATTTTGTTAGAGGATTTATTAACCCTTGCAAAAGAAAACAAAAAAGAGCTTGCTATTGAAACCAAACATCCTGTTCCTCAAGGAAGTGCGGTCGAAAAGAAAGTTCTTGAACTTCTTAATCAAGATAAGCCAAACGCAGATGTTGTTTTGATGTCTTTTTCATGGCTAGCGATTGAAAATATTAGAAAAATCAACCCAGAACAAAAAACTGTGGCTTTATTGGAAGATACATTCAATTACATGATGAGACGTTTCACATCAGCACCTATTTTGGGTCCGAGTGTTGAATACCTACGCTCAAATCCAGAAATGACCCATCAAAGCAAGCCTCTATATGTGTGGACCGTTGATGATGGCGACGATATGCGCTTTTGTTTAGAAAATGGTGTTGAGGTCTTAATTACAAATAACCCGTCATATGCACGCAAGGTGCTCGGGTATCATTAGTCAGTGAGCACATATGCATATCTGGGACCAAAAGGAACATTCACCGAAGCTGCTCTAAAAAAGATCACTTCCTCCAACGATTCTCTAATCCCTTATGCAAATGTAACTGCCGCCCTTGATGCGGTCCGAGTTGGTAAAGCACATTTTGCATTAGTACCAATTGAAAACTCAGTTGAGGGTGTTGTTGCACGCACCCTTGATGAGTTAGCAACCGGGACTCCACTTTCAATTGTTGGTGAAGTTACTTTGCCGGTTTCTTTCGCACTCATGGCTAAACGTGACACCACAGATATTCGACGTATTGCGACTCATCCTCATGCCGAAGCCCAGTGCCGGGCGTATATCGCAGAAAATTATCCAGACGCTGAACTAATCGCAACCGCTTCAACTGCAGCAGCGGCTGAAGCAATCGGCCGTGGTGAATTTGATGCAGCGATTGCAGCTCCTGTCGCTGCTGCGCATTACGGCTTAACTGTCATCGCCGATAACATCGGTGACATCGTCGGCGCAGTTACCCGATTTGTTTTAGTCTCAAAGCCAGCAACTCCACCTAAGGCAACCGGGTTCGACCGCACATCTTTAGCTGTCTTTATCGGCATTGACCATGCAGGTGCGTTGTTAGATATTTTGACTGAATTCGCCAAGCGCGACGTGAACTTAACTTTTATTCAATCACGTCCAACTGGTCGCGAACTCGGCCACTACCATTTCATTATTGATGCCGAGGGCCACGTTAACGACGCTCCAGTGAAGGAGACAGTCGAAGCGCTGCGAGCTATCTGTGAAGATATTCGTTTCCTTGGTTCATACCCACGAGAAAAGGCCGGCAAATGATCGACATTAAATTTATTCGCGACAATGCCGATGTAGTTCGTGCATCACAAATTGGCCGCGGGGAAGATGCTTCAGTTGTTGACCAAATCATCGCAATAGATGAAATTCGCCGAGAAGCAATCGAAAAATTTGAAAAACTGCGCGCAGAACAAAACGTTTTATCTAAATCAGTTGGGGCAGCTAAAGGCGATGAAAAGAGCGCACTTCTTGAAAACGCTAAAGAGCTTGCAAGCAAAGTAAAAGAGGCAGATTCAAAAAGAGCTGAAGTCGAAGATCAAACCAAAGCTTTAGTAATGCAACTTTCAAATGTTTTAGATCCAGATGCGCCAATTGGCGGAGAAGCCGACTTTGTTGTTCTTGAACATGTTGGAACTCCACGTGTTTTTGATTTTGAACCAAAAGATCATGTGGAGCTTGGAAAACTATTAGGTGCAATTGATACCGAACGTGGCGCAAAAGTTGCCGGATCTAGGTCGTATTACTTAACCGGCTCTGGAGCTTTATTAGAGTTCGCACTCGTCAACTACGCAATTTCATCTGCGCTTAAGTCAGGTTTTGTCCCAGTTATCCCACCAGTGCTTGTTAATCCAGCAGCAATGGAAGGTACTGGTTTTCTTGGACAGGCCGCCGAAAATGTTTATCGCATCGAAAAAGATGATGTCTATTTAGTTGGAACTTCTGAAGTTCCATTAGCTGCGATGCACATGGATGAGATTTTGCCAGGAGATAAACTCCCTATGCGCTATGCCGGATACTCATCATGTTTTCGTCGTGAAGCTGGAACGTATGGAAAAGATACGCGCGGAATTATCCGTGTTCACCAGTTTGATAAAGTTGAAATGTTTTCTTTCTGCCATCCAGATCAGGCCAAGGAAGAACACCAACGTATTTTGCAATGGGAAAAAGATTTCCTTAATGCAATGGAGATTCCATACCGAGTTATTGATGTGGCATCAGGAGATCTAGGATCTAGTGCTAACCGTAAATTTGACTGCGAAGCTTGGGTTCCAACCCAGAACGCTTATCGCGAAGTCACAAGTACATCTAACTGCACTGAGTTCCAAGCGCGTCGATTAAATATCCGCTACAAGGATTCCGAAGGCACAAAAGCAGTTGCCACACTTAACGGGACGTTGGTTGCGATTCCACGCATGATTGTTGCGATTCTTGAAAACCATCAAAATGCGGATGGAAGCGTAAATATTCCAAAGGCACTGCAACCATTTCTTGGTAAAGAGCGATTTGAGTTGGTGTGAGTAGACGCCCTAAATTAATTGCAACAGATTTAGATGGCACAATCGTTCAACATGACGGAACAATAACTCAACGAACAATCGACGCTTTTACCAAAGCTCATTCTTTGGGTATTCAAATTTACTTTGTTACAGGCCGCCCACCACGTTGGATGAATGAAATCCGTGAAGCTTTTGGTTTTGGCGAAGCAATATGCGGAAACGGTGCGATGTTGTATGACTTGAGAAATCGAGAAGTTACCGAAGAGTGGTTGATTTCAAAAGAAGATCAAATTGAAGTAGCTCGCCGTATGCGTAGTGCAATTCCTCATATATCTTTTGCAATTGAAACTCATGATTACTACCACCGAGAAAAATCCTATATTCCGCGCTGGGACATTGGGTTGGATAATGTTGGTGTAGAAAAAATTGAAGATGCTGCAAAAGGGCCAATTTTTAAGATGTTAGCCAGATGTAGTGGCGGGGAACTAACCTCGGATCAAATGTTAGAAGTAGCATTAAAAGAATTAGATGGACTCGTAACGGTTACGCATTCAAACCCAGTTGAATCACTACTTGAAATTTCTGCACTCGGAATATCTAAAGGAACAACCCTTGCAAAAGTTGCAGCCCGTTTAGGAATTGACGCAGCCGATTGCGTTAGCTTTGGTGATAACCCAAATGATTTCCCAATGTTGCAATGGTGTGGGCGTTCATATGCCATGGCCGATGGACACCCTGATGGAATCAAATTTGCAACTGATGTAGCGCAATCACACCACCTAGATGGCGTGGCGATGGTCATTGAAAAACTGCTAGATCTGCCCGCCTAATATCTGACCGATTTTTGACTAGGCCGATTTTCAGGTAACCTCTCCCACGGAGGGCTCGCATAGCGGCCGAGTGCACCGGTCTTGAAAACCGGCAAACGAAAGTTTCGTGGGTTCAAATCCCACGCCCTCCGCCAG
>CAINSH010000176.1 GCA_903852955.1 uncultured Actinomycetes bacterium
AGGGCGAGAAAATCTGCATCTACGTTTTTATTCACGCCTGAACCTTATGTCAAATTTCGCGCTAGGGCTAGCACTCTCGGATATAAGTCACATTTTAAGTGTGACTTAGCGGATAAAGGTGGCACTCATAGTGACCCACTAGATAGTTCGGCAAGGGCTAACCCTCAGTAAAAACCTTTATTAAAAAAATCACGGTGAAAAGATTCTCTTGTAAGCAAAAGTAATTATTCAGGGAGAGATGAGATAAAAATGAAACTACGTACAACAAAAATTATGCAGATATTGGTTGTTTTTTCTGCCTTAACTTTAATCGCAGGAAATGTATCAGTTGCGAATGCGGCAGCTAAGAAAACTATTACTTGCTACAAAGGAACTACAGTTAAAAAAGTAACTGCAGCCAATCCAAAGTGCCCTGCAGGATATTCAACAAAGAAGCCAGTTGTTAAATCAACTGCAAAGCCAACAGCATCTACAAAGGCTGGATCAGTTGCATTCCAAGGAACTTATAAAGGAAAAATCTCAATAGTTTTTGGTGACAACAATTTAATTCAAGTCACCAAGGTTGACGGAACCGGGACAGGCAACGTCAGCGGATTATCAGATATGTCTGGAACAGCTTCAGCTGCACCAGCAAATCTCTGCGACAACTTCAGTGGTAAAGGCGTCATAAGCGGTGGTGGAAATACTTTAAGCCTAGCTTTTGACTCTTCATCTCAAGGGTGCGCAGATTCTGATTCAACACCTGCAACAGTCACAATCAAAGGCAGCGCAAAGATTACTGGTGGTACTGGCAAATATGCAGGTGCAACCGGAACTTTGACTGTTAAAGGAACCTTTGACATCAACAGTAAAGGAATCGTTGGATCAACAGAGGCTTCAACATTCTCAATGGATCTTTCAGGAAATATCGCAACTAAATAGCTTTACCTACGCACAACAATAAGGGAGTAAGAAATGAAGAAAGTAATCGCAGGAATTGTCATCGTAGCCATGGCTACGCTTGGCGGAGTTGGAACAGCTCAAGCTGCACCAGCTGAGTCAACACTTGCACTATCTGGTGGAAGTGGTGTTTATCAGCTTGATCCAATCGTAATTAATGCAACGGCAAACAATGCCGGAACTGTGGCTTTCAAGCTTGCTGGCAAGGTAATCGTCGGTTGCGAAGCTGTAGCTACAACTACTGCAGCACCATTTGTGGCTAAGTGCTCATGGGTGCCCGCAGCGGCAGGTGCAGCTGCACTATCTGGAAGCTTTACCCCAACCGATGCAGCAGGTTTTGCACCAGTTGATTCAGCAGTTCTTAACGTAAAAGTTGGTCTACCTACACAAGGTGTTGTTTCACCAATTCACATCTACGTTGACACAGTTTTAGCCAGCGGAACCTCTGGAGCTCTAGGACCTCGCTTTGGAGTTAGCTGCGCAATCACTAACGAATACATCGTTGGTCAAGGAATCGTCTTCCGTGTCTATGCAAATAACTCAGACCAGGGTGGCGCAGTAATGGATTCAAAAAACACTGCAAAGGCTTACATTGAAATTGCTGGTGTAAAAGATCCACTTCCACTTTCCTACGGAAACCACAGCGGAATCGCTTTCTGGACGGCAGTACTTCGTACAGGTACAGCTGCAGGTCAATACAACACACTCGGTGTAATCAATTACAAAGTAACAATGATTGCTAAGGACTCTTCAACTATGAAGGTGCTTTCAACCAAACTTGTTGCCCGCCTTGTCGATGGTAAGCGTGTTATTGGCGAAGATGGCCGCACAGTTTATGACCGTGTCAGCTACTACCGCACAGTTCAAGTAAACCCAGTACTTAAGGGTGCCACAGGAACATTTACACCAAACTGGACAGTCGCATCCCTATTGACTCTTTTTGCGCTACCAAAGGCTTAAAAAGTTAATAGGTAACTACACCTACTAATAGTTTTAAAAATGGAGAGATTATGAAAACTAGATCGAAAGCTTTAAAGGCAGCATTTGCTGCCATGCTTGCCCTGGCAGTTGTCTCACCAGCGCAAGCCGCAGATACAGCAACGACGCTGATTAACTTGACCCCTCCAGCAGATCTTGCTGGAGTACCAGCGTTGCCATTTACAGGTGCTACTGCTGATCCATTTACTTTGCCAGAACCAAGTGCAAATCTTGCCGTCAGCCCACAGCAGGGCTATATCGGCGATGCATTTGAAATCAGCGGCAAAGCTTTGGCTGCAAACACCGAGTTAACGCTGATTTGGGGAACAAATAATGCAACGTGGGTTGCAGATGTTTTACCTAACTCTGTTAACTACATGGGCGTTAAATTCACCAAAGTCAATATTGTGATGGCAAAGGTAACAACTGATGCATCAGGAAATTTCACATACAAGACTAAGGTCCCATCTGATTTTGGTGGCGTTCATGATATTTACGCTGTAGCTAATGGTGCATCACTTGCACATGGTGGATATCAAATTAGCCGCAAGGTTTCGATCTCTCCAAAATCCGGTCCAGTTGGAACTCCAATAACTGTTACTTACACAGGATTAGGCGCAAGCCTGTATACCGCTGGTGGTTCAGTTCTTTGGGATAACAACTTCACTGGTGAAATGCAAGCTCTCTGGACACGTGGAACAGCAACTGCTGTTGTACGAGCATCAGGTGCTGTTGGAAACCACGTGTTACAGGTGCAAGATGGAATTGGTATTACATACCTCAACATCATCCAGTCACCTGTTCCATTTGCAAATGGTGGATACGCATACTTTAAAATTACAAAAGATGCGGGAGCACCGGCTGCTTACATCACATATCCAAAGAAAGTTACTCCAACAGTTTCACTTCGTACAACTCTTACAAGTATCGGCTTAGATCCTGCATCAAAGGCCGTTGCAACACTTTCAAAGACCGAAGGACCTGTTGGAACAAAAACGACTATCAACGTCAAGGGAATGGTTTCAACTGGCGTTCATACGCTCAGTTGGTCAACCGTTGTTGGTAGCCGTGTTAACTGTCCAACTAGTACATGCTGGATTTATAACGGCATTCCTCTAGGAACTGTGGATGTAACATCTGCAGATTTTTCTAAGGAAGTAGAAATTCCGGACAACCTAGGTGGATGGCACGTTATCCAGGTTAAGAAAGGCGATGTCGTAGAGGCCCAAGTTCCGTTCTATGTACAAGAAAGTATTTTCAACTACACAGACAAGAAGGGCAAAGTTCTTAGCGCAGGTATTGCTAAGGCAGATCCAAATCCAATCCCTGAAGCACGCAATGGCTCTGGAGTACCAACTAATAAATTTAAAGTTGGTGAAGAGTTCACAATTGCAATGAAGGGTGTTGGTTGGACTCAGCTTGATAATACTTTGGCTGTTACTTACGACAATAGCTATATCGGATATGGATGCGGATTTAATTCAAATGGTTATATGGTGATTCACTTAAGAGCAACAGGTGCTCCAGGTACACACATCATTGACTTGCATCCATTGATGTACACAAACCAGCCATCATTTGCTGGAACTCCTTATGGAATGTTGCCAATCTTGACCGCCGACCGCGATTTCGCAGGTTTAGCACTTGGATATCAACTTCCATCAGTTCACTTCGCAATAACAGTTACGAAGTAGTTCGTACGTAGGCTAAAGCCTCGCTTCTGGTTGATCCAGGGGCGAGGCTTTAGTACGTAATACAGCTGCAATTGGTTTTGGTAGCCACCAGTTCCATCGCCCAAAGAGCACCATTGAGCTTGGTAATAAAAGAGCACGAATGATTGTGGCATCGATGATAATTCCAATGGCCAGGCCAATTCCAAGTTCTTGTAAACCTGCAAAGTGTCCAAATACAAAGCCACTTAAAGCGCCAACCAAAATTACAGCGGCCCCAGTTACAACCCCACTTGTATTAGCAATTCCCGAAATTATTGCTTCAGTATTACTGGCTCCGGAATCTTTGGCTTCACGCATTCTAGATACCAGGAATAATTCATAATCCATTGACAGGCCAAATAGAACGGCAAACATAAAAATTAGCACCCACGCCTCGACTTGATCCAGGC
>CAINSH010000177.1 GCA_903852955.1 uncultured Actinomycetes bacterium
CGGCTCGCCCGTTTAAGTCTTTCTCAAACGCCTATGACATGGATTTATTCCTTCGTATTGCACCCGAACTATTCCTAAAGCGCTGCGTTGTTGGCGGAATCGAACGCGTCTTTGAAATTAACCGTAATTTCCGTAATGAAGGCGCAGATTCTTCGCACTCACCAGAGTTTGCAATGATAGAGAGTTACCAGGCCTATGGTGACTGGCGTTCAATCGCCGATTTAACGCGCTCACTTGTTCAAAATGCTGCAATGGCAGTTGCTGGATCACATGTTGTTACTCATCACGATGGCAGACAAGCCGATCTTGGTGGAAATTGGCGCGAAATATCCCTATATGACGCTATCTCTGAAGGCGTCGGCCAAAAGGTGACTGCACTAACTTCTATTGATGAGTTAAAAACTATTGCGACAAAACTTGGAATGAAAATTGATCCTAAGTGGATCACGGGCAAGTTAGCTGAAGAAATCTTTGAGCATGTGGCCAAGGATCAATTAATTGCGCCAACGTTTGTTATGGGATTTCCAGTTGATACTTCACCACTTGTTCGCGCACATCGCGAAATACCTGGCGTTGCAGAAAAATGGGATCTCTATGTAGATGGTTTTGAACTAGCAACTGGATATTCAGAGTTAATTGATCCGGTTATTCAACGCGATCGGTTGATTGAACAAGCAACACTTGGCGCCAAGGGAGACCTTGAAGCGATGCAAGTTGATGAAGATTTCTTGCGTGCAATGGAGTTTGGTATGCCTCCAATGGGCGGAATGGGAATGGGCGTTGATCGTTTGCTGATGGCGCTTACTGGTTTAGGTATCCGTGAAACTATTTTGTTCCCTTTGGTTAAACCAGAGGTAGAGTAAGAATGCTTATTGTTCGTCCAGCCAGAACTGCTGATGTGAAAGCGATTCGTGCTTTAGTAGATTCATATGCAGCACCCGGACAAATGTTGGCAAAAGAGACAGTGACTTTGTACGAAAGCGTTCAAGAGTTTATTGTCGCCGAAGAAGACGGTGTCATTATTGGCTGCGGCGCATTGCATATTCTTTGGGAAGATTTAGCTGAAGTTCGAACTGTTGCAGTGAAAAAAGATCTACATCGACAAGGCGTCGGACACAAGATTCTTGAAGCAATCATTAAACGTGCGGGCGAAGTTGGCGTTAATAAGATTTTCTGCCTTACATTTCAGACCGAGTTTTTCGGCTCTCATGGCTTTGAAGTAATTGAGGGGACGCCCGTTGAACCCGAGGTCTATGCAGAGCTTTTGCGCTCTTACGATGCAGGTGTGGCTGAGTTCTTAGATCTTGAGTCGGTTAAGCCCAACACCCTGGGCAACACACGAATGCTTAAAAAACTCGCCTAGATACAGGGTCTGTCGGGCATAAATCGCCTAGCGATTGGGTTGTAGAAGTCAGTAGCTTTCCACCTCGCGAGCGTGACCCTGCAGGTATTAGGCTAAAGATAAGACTAAAAGAAAGAGGCCCCGCCCATGTTTGAGCGCTTTACCGATCGAGCCCGCCGCGTTGTTGTGCTGGCCCAAGAAGAAGCACGCATGCTCAATCACAACTACATCGGTACTGAGCACATCTTGCTCGGCCTTATTCATGAAGGTGAAGGCGTTGCCGCCAAAGCTTTAGAGTCACTCGGTATTTCACTTGAAGCCGTTCGTGCACAAGTTGAAGAAATAATCGGTCAAGGTCAGCAAGCTCCAAGTGGACATATTCCATTTACTCCACGCGCCAAAAAAGTTCTAGAACTTTCATTGCGCGAAGCTTTGCAGTTAGGCCATAACTACATCGGTACTGAACATATTTTGCTTGGATTAATTCGTGAAGGTGAAGGCGTTGCTGCTCAAGTTCTTGTAAAACTTGGCGCAGATTTAAATCGTGTACGCCAGCAAGTAATTCAACTTCTCTCTGGTTACCAGGGTAAAGAAGCAGTAACCCAAGGTGGGCCTGCCGAAGGAACTCCTGCAACTTCATTAGTTCTTGATCAATTTGGTCGCAATCTGACTCAAGCTGCGCGCGAAGGAAAACTGGACCCAGTTATTGGTCGCGAAAATGAAATTGAACGCGTGATGCAGGTTTTGTCACGCCGTACAAAAAATAACCCAGTACTCATTGGTGAACCTGGTGTCGGAAAAACTGCAGTTGTTGAAGGTCTTGCACAAGCTATTTATAAAAATGATGTTCCAGAAACTTTGAAAGATAAGCAGCTGTACTCACTAGATCTTGGTGCACTCGTTGCCGGAAGTCGTTACCGTGGAGATTTTGAAGAACGTTTAAAGAAAGTTCTTAAAGAGATCAAAACTCGTGGCGACATTATTCTTTTCATCGATGAAATTCATACCCTTGTTGGCGCAGGCGCTGCAGAAGGTGCAATTGACGCTGCAAGTATCTTGAAGCCAATGTTGGCCCGTGGTGAATTACAGACAATCGGTGCAACAACCCTTGATGAGTATCGCAAGCATGTTGAAAAAGATGCCGCTCTTGAGCGTCGTTTCCAGCCTATTCAAGTCAAAGAGCCATCAGTTGCGCACACAATCGAAATTCTCAAAGGCCTTCGTGACCGTTACGAAACACACCACCGCGTATCTATTACCGATGGTGCACTAGCAGCAGCTGCAAATCTTGCCGATCGCTATGTATCAGATCGTTTCTTGCCAGATAAGGCAATTGATTTAATCGATGAAGCTGGCTCACGTTTACGTATTAAGCGCATGACTGCTCCAGCAGAACTACGCGCATTCGACGACAAAATCGCAAATGCACGTAAGGAAAAAGAATCTGCAATTGACGGTCAAGATTTTGAAATGGCAGCGTCACTTCGCGATAAAGAAAAGACGCTCATTGCTGAAAAGCATGAAGCTGAAAAGAATTGGAAAGCAACTGATTTAGATAAGGTCACCGAAGTTGATGAAGAACTCATCGCCCAGGTACTTTCTGCATCAACTGGAATTCCGGTCTTTAAGTTAACTGAAGAGGAAACCGCACGTCTTCTTCGCATGGAAGATGAATTACACAACCGTGTTATCGGACAAGACCAAGCAATCAAGGCACTTTCACAAGCAATTCGCCGTACGCGCGCAGGTCTTAAAGATCCTCGTCGCCCTGGTGGATCATTTATCTTCGCCGGCCCTTCTGGTGTTGGTAAGACTGAACTTTCACGCACACTTGCATCATTCTTATTTGGAGATCAAGATGCGTTGATTCAACTAGATATGTCCGAATACTCAGAGCGTCACACCGCATCTCGTTTGTTTGGTGCACCTCCAGGATATGTAGGTTATGACGAAGGTGGACAGCTGACTGAAAAAGTTCGTCGCCGTCCATTCTCTGTTGTTCTTTTCGATGAAATCGAAAAAGCGCACCCAGATATC
>CAINSH010000178.1 GCA_903852955.1 uncultured Actinomycetes bacterium
CCGATCTCCCACCTTATGCCTGCGGCATTTTCCCAATAGTAACCTTTGGCATCTCGACTAATAGTCCCTAGATGGTAGCCATTTGCACCTGGGGTATCGATGTAGTTGAAATCTGCGTAACAACCAATCACATTTTCGGGTCCAGTAGTTGGCGATGCAGAACCATCTGCTAATCGAGTAAAAATCTGACCGGTTGCATCAAACTTAAATGCGGCAACCTTTGGTTGACCTGTATGTTGTGTATCAATAACCGCTGGACACTTAACTGGCCAAGATGAATTGCCAACTCCTGCAGGTTGAATTACATCGCTTTGTTGAGCGGCAATTGAACTTGAGGAAAATATAATTATTTGTAAAGCAAGAATAAAGCCCAGGAGAGCCTTCCAGCGTGCATGCCTTTTCATAAAGTTAAATGATCTTTGCATGGGTTTTAAACAAATCATCAATTAAGTGAGTTCCAGTAAGAACTGTTGGGCCTGCGTCAAAATCATATTCACCAATTGTGAATTTTCTAGCGCGCCCACCGATAAAGGAATTCTTTTCGACAATGAGCACATTTAAACCTTTTGAAAGCAATCTAATTGCCAATGCAAGACCACCAAAACCACTACCAATAATTATGGCATCCCAGTTTTGGTCCAAATCAAGTTTGGCCTTGCTCTCCATGGGGTAATGGTTGTCTATTTACAGATTGAAATCAAGTTAAAATCAGTGTCACTAATAAGTAAGAGCAACCACTAACTACTTATTCGGACTAAAAGCGATTTTGACTTGAAATAGCGGTTTTCCATAACTCATAAAGTGATGTTGACGCCTTTTTGGTTGCGACTAAAATTCCACCAGAGTTTGGAAAGAGATTTACGTTTCCTTCTTCATCCAGAACAACTCCACCTGCCTCGTGCACGATCAAGGTTGCAGCTAGATGATCGATGGGACTGAACTGCCCGATTACTGCACCAATACCGCGTTTTGCAGAAACCCCAACTACTGTGAGAGTTCCCGAACCCATAATTCGCATTGTGCAATAGTTTTCGGAAAGCGAATCTAAAAGTTGTAACATTCCAGGCCAAGGTCTGTGCGCGGCGAGTTCAGTTGAAACTATTCGACCGCTGAGTGGATTTTCAATTTCCCCTTGGTCTTCAATAACTAATTCTTTACCGTTTAATTTTGCTCCGTTTCCTGCTCTTGCTTCAAATAGAGAACTACGCCAAGGATCAATGACAACGCCAACCAAAGGTGTTTTATTAAAAGCTAAGGCTAAAGAAAAAGAACTCCAAGGCACGAGATTGGCGAAATTAGTAGTCCCATCTAGTGGATCTAAGTACCAGGTGGGAGTGTCATTTAGATAATTTCCACCTAACTCTTCACCAACAAAATTGTGCCCTGGAAAATTTGTCTCGATAACTTCACGCACATGTACTTCAATCATTACATCAACTTGAGTCACGATATCTGCAGGATTGAGCTTGGTTGTGATGGAGCCTGGCTCCATCGACTTAATCACCAGCGTGGCCCATCTACCTAAGTCCCGCGCAACTGTCATGGCTCGATCTACATCAATGTCTTCAAGTGACCAAGTTTGTGCAATATCACTCTTAGAAAAAATGTCAGCTTGTCCAATGGTTAATTGTAATAATTCCAATTCGTTAGTTGTAATCGAGTCGACGCCAATTGCGTGCGCCCAACGCATTGTTGCTTCGTCATCAACGGTCCAAACTGCAGTTTTTAGTCCAAGTGATCTAAAATCTTCAATTCTCTTCCTAGTCACAAACGAATAATGCAAATTTATATACTCTGGGTTTAATTCATCGATTTCGAATTGTTCTGGATTTGTTATTTCATTCCATGGCATCCATATCCGGGCGTCTGAAGAAAGTTGGCGAATCTTTTTCATTCCCTGCAAATTTCCACACCAATAAATCTGATTTAGAGCCAGTGGGCCACTTTTAACTACGTCAAAGGCGGTTTGTGCGGGATCTGCCGCTTCCATGTCAATCATTAAAATAGTTGAGGTATTTACAAAAAGTTTGAGGACTTCACTTAAAAGCGGAATTCTATTGTCAGCATCGCCAAGACCGGCGATGAATTCCCAATCTCGTTGAGAAACTAAATCTGACACACCCCATAATCGTTCCAGCGTTGAATCATGCAGAACTACAACTTGATTATCTTTAGTGAGCCTTACATCTATCTCGACAATATCTGCTCCTGAATCAATGGCAGATTTAATAGCAACTATCGTGTTTTCGCGTTGTTTACTAGAGTCGCCGCGATGTGCGCAGGTTATTGTCATAAAGGAAACTTATTCAACCTTTAGCAATTTTCCGTTTTCATAAATCAAAGCTTTTTTGATTACCGCGTAACCTTTTTCACCAACAGCTGGGATATTGGTGGACATAAATGCGCGTAGCTCTGCGTCCTCACGCTTGAGGTAAACCTCACTGAAATGACCTCGGGGAACAACATGGTCCACAGTTGCTTCGAATCCATTACTTTCATTAGTTGAGGTGAAATGAACGTCTTCTGGGCGGATACCAATAGTTTTGGTTCCGACAGTGACGCGTCCATTCGAATAATCGCCGGTTAAGTGATTGAGGCTTCCGATAAAGTTTGCAACATATTCAGTTGCTGGGCGGTCATAGAGCTCTTGTGGGCTGCTAAATTGCTCGATTCTGCCGCCATTCATCACTGCAATACGATCTGAGATAGAAAGTGCCTCATCTTGGTCGTGAGTCACAATTACTGTAGTAATTCCTAAACGGCGCTGCAAATCGCGAATATCTTCACGGACTTTTACTCTTAGCTTGGCATCTAGGTTACTGAGCGGTTCGTCCAGCAGTAAAACATCAGGTTCTTGCACAAGTGCGCGTGCCAGAGCAACACGTTGTTGTTCTCCACCTGAAATTTGGCTTGGGCGTGAATCTTTATGGTGCATTAAATTCACTAATTCAAGAACGTTGTGAACTCGCTTTGTAATTTCTGACTTATTCATCTTGCGAAGTTTTAATGGGTAGGCAACATTTTTATAAACACTCATGTGTGGCCATAGCGCGTAATTCTGAAAAACCATAGCGCTTGGGCGCTTCTCTGGCCCAGTATTAGTAACGTCATTACCTGCCAACACAACTCTTCCGGCATCAGGAATCAAGAATCCTGCAATCATTCGCAGCGTTGTTGTTTTGCCACACCCTGAAGGACCAAGGAGTGAAACCATCTCACCTTTATTTACCGTCAAATTGAGGTCATCGATAATAACTCGCCCTCCTAGGATCTTTTTTAGACCCTGGAGTTCTAGACCGCCACTACCTGTGGAATTAGACATTAGTGATACCTCATTTTTCTAGACTGTGAATCATTTGATTTGGAAACCATCTGCCAGTTGGCCACCAATTATGTGCTTGCGTGCAATAGATATAAGAAGAACTGAAGGAATTGCTAAGAGCAGAGAGAAAACCGCCGCGATCTGTACTGGGTAATTGAGAACAAGAGCATACATTTTTGTGGGCATTGTGTAGATGGTTGGAACGCCAACTAGATAAGTACCTTGCGCTTCATCAAATGATGCAAGGAAAGACATCACCATTGCCACCAAAATACCTGGCAATGCCAATCTGAAAGTTATATCCCAAAAAGTTCTTAGCTTTGAAGCCCCTGCATCGCGTGCTGCATCTTCTAGATTGCGTGGCACAGATCCAAATGCTGCTGCTGGGATCCATGTCATAAAGATGATTGTTCCCAATAACTGAATAATTATTACGCCAACAATGGTTCCCATCAGGTTTAGTGTGTAATACAAGGTAGCAATTGATGCGTACAAGCCAATCTTTGGAAATGCATTTGCTGCAAACATGCCAATTAAAAAGGATTTACGACCAAAGAATTGATATCTAGAGAATGCATAAGCTGCAGGTAAACAAACTACGGCAGATATCAATACAACAATTGGGCTAATCAGTAACGAGTTCTTGACTGACTTAACAAGTTCTTGATCTCCGGCAATTGTCTTCCACCAAGTAAACGTAAATCCGTCTGGAAGTAGATTCGGGTATGTCCATGATGTAGCAAATGCATGCACAGCTAGCCAGATAAGTGGGCCCAAAATAAACAATGCCATAAAAGCTATAAATGAACTAATGAAGATATTTACGAGGCTGACTTGTTTGCGTGACATTAGATACGCCCGCTTTGTTTTGCGCTACGCAAGTTAGCCCATACGTAAAAAATTGCAATTAATGATGCTGCACCAAAAATAACAAAAGCCATTACTACTGATTGTTGCGGGCGATTATATGAATTAAAGAAATTCGTGATTTCAACCCCAAGCATCGCTGGTTGATTTGGCCCCAAGAAATATGGAATTGTGAACGAGCCCATAATCCCAATTGCTGTAAAAGTCGTTGCGATTACGATTGGAACAAAAGCTAAGGGCACCATGATTGTATAAATGATGCGAATAAAGCTTGCTCCTGCATCCTGTGCCGATTCAATAAGTGCATCAGGGATTGCCTGCAAACCAGAGGAAATCATCAGGATTGCGAAGGGTAGAGAAGTCCAAATCGTGCCAATAGCAATCGCTGAATTGGTCATTGTGAGGGTTGGGAAATCAATTCCAAAATGAGTAAGAAGTGATTTTACAAAACCGGTTCCATCATAGAAAGTTCTTATTGCAAAAGCTGAAATCACTACTGGCACAAAGAGTGGAATTAGCGAAAGTGATACCAAGATGGTCGCTAAACGGCCTCCGATAACTCTGCGATAAATGGCCATTCCAAGGGCCATGAAAATAACAATCGTGGTTGCCACAACTGTGACGCCTAAAGTAACCCTTAAGTCGCCGCCAAATCGTGGATCATTTATAACGCTTTTGTATCCGTCAAGGGTTCCCCACCAATGTGTCTTTGTGGAAATCTCTTGTCCTATCAGAGCGATGATTCTGTTCGGGCCGCCGGTAAATCCAAGGCTTAATCCTGCGGCGATAAGAATTGGCGCACCAACAAAGCAAATAATTACAAGAACTGGAGGGAGTGCCATAAAAAACCCAAACCAAGAGAGCTTCGCAGTCTTGTTGACTGCAAAGCTCTCTTGGTTATTAATTGAGTTTGTTTTATCCATGTAATTAAAGTTTAGGAATTACTTTCCTGGAACTTCAATTGCCCATGCTGCCTTCATATCGAAGTCGTTAACAGCAAGGTATGGGGCGCGCAAAGTAGCAATATCAAGATCAGCAATTGCGGCTGCAACTGTTGCGTCAAGATTTCTAGGTGCAATTACTGGAATACCGTTAAGTGAGCCAGAGACAATGAGGTTCTGCGCCGCTGGTGAAAGTACCCAGTTTGCAAGTACACGTGCAGCGTCACGGTTCCTTGAAGCAGATGGGATACCTAGGTAAGCAGGTCCACCTGTAAGTGAAGGATTTGTGATGCCGTAGTACTTGATGTCTTTAGGCATAGTTCCTGCCTTAAGAGCAGATGCAATTTGATCTGACCATACTGGTGCAAGATCTACTAAGCCCTTAGCAAGTAAATCTAATGTTCCAGCGTTGTTAGTTGGGTATGTTCCATTTTGGCCATATGTGTACTTGTTTAGACCACGAAGAACTTCCCAACCTTTTGACCAATTTGCCTGTACATCTTTGCTCGCAGTGGTCTGAAGTGTCTTGACATCATTTTTTGAAAGCTGGCTGTCTAGAACTGTCTGGACAAATGCGCGTCCCGATCCTCCACCTGATGGCGCGTTGTATGTGAACTTGCCAGGGTTGGCTTTTGCCCATGCAAGCACTGCGGCAAGAGTCTTA
>CAINSH010000179.1 GCA_903852955.1 uncultured Actinomycetes bacterium
GGCGCACTTGCTCAACTGAAAAACTTTATTGACAATCATTTTGCAGAGTTTGGCCCACTTGAAGATGCCATGACCACCGATAACTGGGCGCTACATCACTCACTTCTTTCGCCCTATTTAAATAATAATTTGCTGCACCCTTCCGAAGTTATTCATGCCGCCATTAAAGCTTTTAACGCTGGAAAAATCCCCATCGAATCTGCTGAAGGATTTATTCGCCAGGTAATTGGTTGGCGCGAATACGTCAATGGTATGTATTGGTTCCTTGGTCCTGATTATCGAAATAACAATCAACTGGGCGCTACTCGAAAACTTCTTCCACTTTTTAATGACCCCGATGCCACCCAAATGAACTGCATGAAAACCACCATCTCCGATATCAATGCCAGAGCATGGGCACATCACATTCCGCGTTTGATGCTGCTTAGCAATCTGGCCCTGATTACCCAGACAAATCCTCAGGAGTTTCTGGATTGGATGCGCGAAGTATTTATCGATGCCACCGAATGGGTAATGGTTCCAAATGTAATTGGAATGGGCGTGCACGCAGATGGCGGCCAAATGATGACCAAACCTTATGCAGCCGGCGGTGCCTATATTTCTAGAATGTCTAACTACTGCAAACCCTGCGTATACAACCCCAAACTTCGAACCGGTGAAACTGCCTGCCCATTTACAACGCTGTACTGGGATTTCCTCGATCACCATAAAGAACAGTTCGCTAAGAATCACCGCATGAGCCAACAGGTTTATGGATTAAATAGTTTAAGCGATTTGCCTGAATTAAAGCTGCGCGCCCAGCAAGTATTAGAGGGTTTGGAAAAAGGTTTAATTTAAATCTATTTGCGCTTTAGCGCCCGCAAAGATTTCTTAATCGCTTTACGCTCTGCCTTTGCTGCCGGATCTTTCTTAGTTGGAAATGCCCACTTTAGAAAATAGATAAAAAAGATCAGTACAAAGAAACCACCAAAACCTTGAAAAAATAGTTCGTTATTGATTCCACCAAGCATCTGCGAAATCTAACTCCTCCCCACAGATTTTTCTCCCTGAAATAAGTTGGGAAATATCCACAGAAAACGTCCGCATAAATTCAAAAATCCTGACCTGGAATACCTTTCACAAGCCTGAATTCCTTAACTCTAATCAATAGCCACGCGGCCAGCGTCTTCTAATGATTTCCCAATAAAAGTTGGGAATAGAGAAAGGAAGTGCAAATGAATGAAACTAAATGATGTTGTAACACTTGTTGTTGCATTAGCTAATCTCATACTTCGTTTATGGGAAATGCGAAAAGCCCGCCGGAATAAATCCGACGGACCTGATCAGTTAGCCAACTGAGTTCGCATAAGGCAGTTGGGTCGGGAATGGCACCCCGGCTCAACTTCACCAAGTAAAGCAGATATAAAGGTTACTCAGAGTAGTTTTAAGCGAAAGCCTCGGCAGTTGTTACAACGTTTGCTTTACGCCCTGGAAGTTCATACTCGGTAAATGATGCATTTAAATCATCGACCAAAACTTCGGCGCTGACCTTCTGACCCTCAAATGTGTAATCAGTTGTGGTGTGTGCATCTTCAATCAAAGTCACGTCATAACCGCGATCAAGGGCGCCATGTCCTGTATGTCGCACGCAGTTATTTGTCTGCGCACCACATGCATATACATGACCAACGTTTAACCCAGCCAACACTTCTTCTAAATTCGTTGCCTCAAAAGAGTTTCGATACAGCTTGCCCACTTTAGGCTCTGATTCAAGTGGAGAAAGTTCGGGCACAATCTGCCAATCTTCTGACCCAATTGGCATCCAATCATCTGAATGCCGCACCCATACCACTGGTACTCCTGCTGCACGGGCCTTGCTAACTGCTTCATTGATGTTTGCAACAACGGCATCTTTATTAAATGCGCCATCTACTACTTGGTTTTGAACATCAATTACCAATAGCGCTGAGTTAGGGCGAGAAAGTGTGCTCATGCCCCAACTTTACAGGCTATTTTTCATAGTGAAAGCGTGCCGAGATAATTATTAAATCTTTTCCATCAACTCTATAAACCAACCGATGGGTCTTATCTATTCTGCGTGGCTATCTTTGGATTGCGCAGCCTGCAGGGGCAAC
>CAINSH010000180.1 GCA_903852955.1 uncultured Actinomycetes bacterium
CGGACTGCCTTGCCGGTTACCGCTGATTCAACGATTTTTTCCTTCTTCACATAATGTGCAAAGCGATCATGACCACCATCATCTTCTTGGAGGTCGGGTCTAGTTAAGAGATCGGTGTCTGATTCCGTCTCTATTCCGCGTTTTCCAAAGAGGCCCATGAGGTGCATAAGAATACCTTTTGTGATGGCAAAACAACCTAGTAGAATTACCAAATGAAGGACTTACTGCGCACACAAGATCTCAGCCGTGATGATGTCGAGCTCTTACTTGATACTGCCGCACAATTTGCTGAGAATCCACTGCGTTCTAGAACGGCTCTATCTAATAAGAGCGTTGCTATTTATATGACTAAACCTTCTACTCGCACGCGTTTGTCATCTGAAACAGCCGTTGCCCATCTTGGTGGCACACCAATTTTTATACGCGGTGATGAATTACAGCTCGGGCGTGGTGAAACTATCGCGGATACAGCCCGAATTATCAGTGGCTACTGCAGTGCTCTGATTATTCGCACCTTCGCACAATCAGATGTCAATGAACTTGGTGCCAACGCAACAATTCCAGTTATCAATGCATTAACTGATGACGACCATCCAACTCAATTATTAGCTGACTGGTTAACAATTCGAGAAAACTTTGGAAAAGATATTACGGGCCGCAAATTTGTTTACTTAGGTGATGGAAACAACATGTCACATGCCTGGTTAATCATGGGAGCAATCATGGGTGCGCATGTTGTTGCTGCAACGCCAACTGGTAAGTGGGCACCGAATCCAGAAGTAGTTGCAACGGCACAAAAAATTGCTGCACAAAGTGGTGGAAAAATAGAAGTCACAGATGATCCGGAAGCGGCATCTAAGGATGCATCGGTTTTATATACCGATGTCTGGATGTCCATGGGTGATTCCGAAAATGATCGGGCAGAGAAGGTGCTGGCACTCTCACCATTTGCAGTAACAGAAAATTTAATCGCACTATCAAATGATGATTCAATTTTTATGCACTGCCTGCCCGCCCATAGGGGTGAAGAAGTTGCAGCTTCTGTAATAGATGGTCCTCGATCTGTAATTTGGCGTGAGGCATATCATCGCCGAACAACGATTCAATCGCTGTTATTTCACCTGATAAATGGTGACTTGAAAGGCGCAAAGCACTAGCATTTGGCTCATGCGTGTAGTCGTCCCGAAAGAAATTAAAGATGGGGAAAAGCGCGTGGCGCTTGTTCCCGATGTAATTAACAAATTAACTCGACTTGGATTAGATGTTGTTATCGAATCCGGTGCTGGAGTTCATTCGCAAGCAACAGATGCACAATTTGTAGCAGCTGGTGCCACGATTTCCGATGGAGAAGTACTCAGCACTGCTGATGCAGTTCTTTCGGTTCAACCTTTAACGCCTGCCCAGATGGCAAAGTTAAAGAAGGGTGCAATCACCGTTTCGTTCCTATCACCAGTAACTGCAGTTGATTCAATCGATGCTGCTGCTGCTGCCGGAGTTACTGCATTCTCACTTGAACTTGTCCCACGTATTTCACGTGCGCAATCAATGGATGCACTTACTTCACAGGCACTCTGCGCAGGTTATCGAGCAGCACTTGTTGGTGCAGAACTTTCACCACGATTTTTCCCAATGCTTATGACTGCCGCTGGAACTGTTACTCCAGCACAAGTGCTTGTACTTGGTGCAGGTGTTGCAGGCTTACAAGCTATTGCAACGGCCCGTCGACTTGGCGCAGTTGTTTCTGCTTATGACGTACGCCCAGCATCTGCCGATGAAGTCAGATCGATGGGTGCAACATTTATTGAATTAGAACTTGAATCACTTGAAGGTGCTGGCGGTTACGCACGTGAGATGACCGAAGAACGCGCTGCAAAACAACGTGAACTCTTGACTCCTTTCATTGCAAAATCACATGTAGTTATTACAACTGCAGCTGTTCCTGGTCGCCAAGCGCCACGTTTGATGACACAAGCAATGGTTGACTCAATGGGTCCAGGAACAATCATCGTTGACTTAGCTGCTGAAACCGGTGGCAACGTTGAGGGATCAAAGCCTGGCGAAATTGTTACAACATCTGGTGGAGTGAGAATTTGGGGCGGCAAGGATGTTCCAAGCCAACTTCCATTCCACGCTTCATTCCTTTATTCCCGCAACGTTGTTAACTTGTTATCGCTATTTACAACTGCGGCAAAAGAAGGTGAAGCAGTTGCATTTAACTTGGATTTTGAAGATGAAATTATCAATGGTGCCGCGGTTACACACGGTGGATCACGAAGAGGAGCCAAGTAAATGGAGCCGATGGCAATTGTTTCAATATTTGTTTTAGCGGTCTTCGTAGGTTTTGAAGTCGTCTCAAAAGTTTCATCAACGTTGCACACCCCGCTTATGTCAGGTGCCAATGCGATTCACGGAGTTATTTTAGTTGGCGCAATTATTGTTGCCGATCACAGTTCAACAAACCTTGAACTTGGTCTGGCAGTAGCAGCAATAGTTCTAGCAACAATCAATATGGTGGGTGGTTTCGTTGTCACCGATCGAATGCTTGAAATGTTCAAGGGGAACAAAAAATGAGCCGCACGTTATATGACCTCGTAGGCCTTGCTGCTGGTGTGGCATTTATTCTTGCTCTCAAAGGTTTATCCCACCCTAAGACTGCGCGCCGAGGAAACTTAATCGGAGCTTTTGGCGCCACTTTGGCAACTTTGGTTGTCTTCTTTTATGCAAACCCAGGTTCATCGCTTCCACTAAATAACTTAGGTTGGATTCTTGGTGCGATGGTTATTGGTCTACTTATCGGCGTCCCTGCGGCCCGTAAAGTGCAAATGACACAGATGCCACAACTTGTTGCTCTATTTAATGGTGTTGGTGGTGGCGCTGCTGCTTTGGTAGCAATCGTTGAATATTTACACCTTGGTACAGAGGCAACAACCGCTGAAGTTATCTTTACTGTATTTACAGTGATTGTCGGCTGCGTTTCATTTAGCGGATCTGTTATTACTTTCTTGAAACTTCAGGAGTTGATGACTACCCGACCTGTTATTTTCCCAGCTGGCCGATTCATAATTGCAGCCACTCTAGTTAGCGTGATCGGTGTTGGCGCATGGGTTGTTTCAGCCCTTGGAACAACTCCGCTACTGATTTTGGCTGGCCTGTCACTGCTATTCGGTGTGCTTTTCGTACTCCCAGTAGGCGGCGCAGACGTTCCAATTGTTATTTCACTATTAAATGCATTTACTGGTTTAACTGTGGCAGCAAGTGGATACGTACTTGATTCTGTTCTTTTGATCATCGCAGGTACTTTAGTTGGTGCGTCAGGAACAATCTTGACCCGCCTGATGGCCGAAGCAATGGGACGTTCATTGTTTGGAACACTTTTCGGTGCCTTTACCGCAAAGCCACAAGATGCCGCGGATTCTGGCGAAGAGCGCCCAGTGCGTTCAGGTTCACCTGATGACGTTGCAATCTTGCTTAACTATGCACGTCGCGTAGTTATTGTTCCTGGTTTTGGTTTAGCTGTTGCACAGGCACAACACACAGTTCGCGAACTTGCTGACTTAATGATTTCTAAGGGCATTGATGTTGCTTATGGAATTCACCCAGTTGCTGGTCGTATGCCAGGACATATGAACGTTTTACTTGCAGAAGCAAATGTTCCTTACGATCAACTTGCTGAAATGGAAGAAGTAAACCCAACATTTGGCCAAACTGATGTAGCAATTGTTATCGGTGCAAACGATGTTGTTAACCCAGCTGCGCAAACATCTCCTGGCTGCCCAATTTATGGAATGCCTATCTTGGAAGTTAATCAAGCAGCAAACATCATCTTCTTAAAGCGTTCAATGCGTCCTGGCTTTGCCGGAATTGAAAATGAACTCCTTTA
>CAINSH010000181.1 GCA_903852955.1 uncultured Actinomycetes bacterium
ATTGGCACCATTGCAGGTGACGACACGATTATCCTTGTGTCCAAGAAAGCTACTGGTGGAGCTCAGTTAGCGAAAGAATTACTCGTTTACGCAGCGTCAAAGAATGGGAGAAAATAAATGGCACTCTGGGGTGGCCGATTTTCAGAGGCACCAGCTGATGCTGTCTTTGCGCTCTCACGTAGCGTGCATTATGACTGGCGCCTTGCGCCGTACGACATTCGCTCTTCACTTGCGCACTTATCAATCCTTGAATCCTCAGGATTAGTTGCCAAGGAGGATGCGAAATCAATTCGTGCGGCACTTGTTAAGCTTTCATCCGAGGTGCTTTCAGGCAAATTCGTTGCAGACCCAGAAGATGAAGATGTTCACAGCGCCCTGGAACGTGGATTAACCCAAAAGCTAGGCGCTATAGGGGGAGCGCTGCGTGCGGGTCGCTCTCGAAATGATCAAGTCACAACGGATTTGCGATTATTTGCAATCGATCACATGCTTGAAATTGCTGCACTTATCACGCAATTGAACTCGGCTATTTTGAACAAAGCGAACGAATATGTAAATGACAGCGCACCTGGATTCACCCATATACAACATGCTCAACCAGTTTCATTTGGTCATGAAGTCGCAAAACATGCACAAGCATTTTCGCGCGACCTGGAGCGAATCAATGACTGGTTTAAGCGCGCATCAGTTAGTTCATTAGGTGCTGGCGCACTCGCAGGTTCATCTTTGCCGCTTCAACCTGAAGTCACTGCCAAAAATTTAGGTTTTGAATCTGTTTTCGCCAACAGTATCGATGCCGTAAGTGATCGTGACTATGTTGCAGAGGCGTTATTTATTTTCGCACTTATAGGAACACATCTTTCACGAATTGGCGAGGAATGGACGTTATGGGCCTCAACTGAGTTTGCTTGGGCAAAAGTTGCCGATCAATATTCAACTGGGTCATCTATCATGCCGCAAAAGAAAAATCCAGATATGGCCGAACTCGCACGAGGTAAATCAGGTCGTCTACTTGGAAATCTTGTTTCTGTAATGACAATGCTTAAAGGTTTGCCCTTTGCATACAACCGTGATTTACAAGAAGACAAAGAACCTTTCTTTGACAGTATCGATACTTTGCTACTTGTTTTACCTGCTGTTACGGGAATGGTTGCTACTACCAATTTTGATCGCGAAAAAATGGCGCTTGCCGCACCAACGGGATTCTCGCTTGCAACTGAGATTGCCGATTATTTAGTTCTAAAAAATATTCCTTTTGCTACTGCGCATGAAGCTGCCGGCAAATGTGTGGCATTGTGCGAATCAACTTCTCGCCAGTTGCATCAGCTCACCGATGCAGAGTTCGAACAGGTTCACCCTGCACTAGACGGGGGAGTACGCGAGGTATTAACCGTAAAAGGCGCACTTTCATCACGCAAAACTTCAGGTGGCACAGCGCCAAAGATTGTCGCCGAACAAATTAAAAAGACCATGGAGCTCAACAGCCAACACGCAAAGAAAATAGCCGACAGAGCCAAGGCCTTTTCAGAGATGATGAGCGCATGAATCTGATTGAAGATCTACGCTGGCGTGGACTTGTAGCCCAATCCACTGATGAGGCTGCACTACTTGAAGCGCTAAAAAAACCGCTCACGCTTTATGTTGGCTTTGATCCAACTGCCGCCTCACTTCATGTTGGCAATCTCGTGGTCCTTCTTGTATTACGCCGTTTTCAATTAGCGGGCCACACTCCAATTGCTTTAGTGGGAGGAGCCACCGGTTTAGTTGGAGACCCATCTGGTCGAAATGATGAACGTACTCTTAACAGCACTGAAGTCGTTGAAGAATGGGTTGCCCGTATCCGCAAACAAGTTTCAGCCTTCCTTAATTTTGATGAAGCAAGTAATAAGGCCATTGTTGTAAACAACTTAGATTGGACCTCACCGCTTAGTGCAATCGAATTCTTACGCGATATTGGAAAGCACTTCTCAGTAAATCAGATGCTTTCAAAGGATTCAGTTTCATCAAGATTAGAAGCGGGTGGAATTTCTTACACTGAGTTTTCTTATCAAGTTTTGCAGTCATATGATTATCTAGAACTTTTCCGCAGAAATAACTGCACCTTGCAACTTGGTGGTTCTGATCAATGGGGAAATATTGTTGCCGGGCTTGATTTAATTCGTCGAGTTGAAAGTGGAAGTGGGCATGCACTCACAGTTCCGCTACTCACAAAAGCCGATGGAACTAAATTTGGTAAAACAGCTGGAGGATCAGTTTGGCTCGATCCTGCAATGACATCTCCTTATGGATTTTTTCAGTATTGGTTAAATACTGACGATAAGGATGTTATTAATTTTCTTAAAGTATTCTCATTTAAATCCCATGAGGAAATTACTGCCCTTGAACAAGCACACAATCAAAACCCGGGTCTTCGTGAAGCACACCGTGCACTTGCTCGCGAATTAACTGCCCTTGTACATTCACAAGACACTACCGAACGTGTTGAAGCGGCTGCTCGTGCACTTTTTGGTCAAGGCGATTTACAAGAACTCGATGAAACAACACTTGCTAGTGCACTCTCTGAACTTCCTCGCACTACGGTCGCTGCAGATCAACCGATTCCAACATGGGTAGATCTCCTAGCAGCTACTGGAGTTGTTGACTCAAAATCAGCTGCTCGCCGCATCGTTAAAGAGGGTGGCGCATATCTCAATAATGAAAAGATTTCCGGCGAAGATTTTGCACCTCAAAAATCTGACTTTTTATGCGGAAAATATGCAGTTTTGCGCAAGGGAAAGCGCGATTTAGCTGCCGTAGAACTAATCTAAAATTCTTCCTAGATATGAAAAAACCTTAGCCCGCTAGCGTTTTTTGAGGTTTTGATTCTTTGCAATCAGCCTCACAAACCCCGATTTGACCCTGTGTAGGCAGGCGGTTATAGTTTCGCTCTTGCTGTGAAACGGACGATTTAGGCCGAACAGCATGGATCCCACATCTAGAGCTTCAAAAGGCCCGGTTTGACCGTGCCTGCATGTATGCACTAGGTTTGGCGGTCTGCCCTGAAAAACAGGAGAAATCCTGGGAAGCAGTGCGCATCCGTACCTTGAGAACTCAACAGCGTGCCATAAGTCAATGCCAATA
>CAINSH010000182.1 GCA_903852955.1 uncultured Actinomycetes bacterium
ACTGAAGCAGTGATTGCAGATAAGCCAGAAAAGAATCCAGCACCAATGCCACAAGGTGGCGGAGACATGGACTTCTAACTCCAGATTCACTCGGAAGTTACGCTTAACGCCGCCCCCGATTAACTAAGGGGCGGCGTTTTGCTTTACCCTATGCACATGGCAAAGAAATCATTGGTGAAAAAAGCACCAAAGCAAACATCAACGAGCACACCGGCATCGGTTGTCGCATTTGATGCAAAAGATCTTGCCCGAAAAGCCGTTCTTGAACAGGCAGAAAAACAACATCACGTTGGTGGATTTGTTTCAGTTGAATTCGATGATGACAACCGCGTTGCAACTTATTTATTTGAATCAAACCTTCCTGGCTACAAAGGTTGGCGTTGGTGTGTAACTGTTGCAAAAGTTGATGAAGAATCATTGCCAACAATTTGCGATGTAGTTGTTCTTCCGGGTCCAGATGCATTACTTGCACCAGATTGGATTCCTTACCGAGATCGCATCCAACCTGGCGATGTTGGCGTCGGCGATATTGTTCCAAGTTCATTAGATGACACACGTTTAGTTCCTGGGCAATCAGCTTTGCCACAAGATGAAGATTTAGATACTGCGCTAGCGGTTGAATTAGGTTTTGGTCGTGCTCGCGTTATGTCTATCGAAGGCCGTGATCAAGCGGCAAAGCGTTGGTATGACGGTGACCGCGGGCCGCAAGCACCTTTGGCGCAATCGGCACCTAAACCATGTCACTCATGCGGTTTCTTTATTCCAATCGCAGGCTCATTACGTTCAACTTTTGGCGTGTGTGCAAACGCGATTTCACCTGAAGATGCACGCGTAGTTTCTGTCGACCATGGATGCGGCGCTCACTCCGAAGCGACCTTTAATGAACCGGTGATAAACTAAAGACCTGACCGCAACCCCCGCGGCTTAAACGAGTAAACAAGAAATTAGCAAGGAGCCCTCCCCATGCCTACAGGCCGCGTTAAATGGTTTTCCCTAGAAAAGGGTTTTGGTTTTATTGCTAACGATGAAGGCGAAGATGTTTATCTAGCTGCTTCATCACTTCCAGAAGGTGTTGCAACAGTTAAGCCTGGAACAAAGCTTGAATTTAGTATTGCTGATTCACGTCGTGGGCCTCAAGCACTTTCAGTGCACATTATCGATGCGCCTCCATCACTTGTTGAAAACTCTCGCGCAAATGCTGATGATTTGGCTGCAATGATTGAGGACACAATCAAGATTTTAGATCGCGTTGGAAATGGTTTGCGTCATGGACGTCATCCAAATGCAACTGAAGCAGAGCGCTTAGGCCGCGTATTGCGCGGTATTGCTACTCAGCTCGAAGCGTAATTTAAATCCCGCTGCGCTTGTCGCGGCGAATTGAATAACGAATCCCAATTAAGCCAAGAACTGCACCGACGATGCAGGTAAAGATTATTTTGGCGACAGCCCCTACTGCGATTGCAATTACCGCAGCAACTGTCCAGCAAATAACTCCAATAGATACTAAGGTTACAACTGAGCGAATTTTAGTTGCCATGAGAGAAGAGTAATGGGCTTTAAGGTAAAAGTAGATGGTAACTGGCGTTCTTTTCGTCACCGCAATTACCGCATCCTTTTTCCTGCCAATACAGTTTCAAATATCGGAAGTTGGGCTCAGCGTGTAGCCCAAGATTGGTTAGTTCTAGAACTCACTCACAGTGGAACCTATCTTGGAATTGTTACCGCAATTCAATTCACACCAGTTTTATTTTTCTCACTCCATGGCGGCGCTCTCGGCGATCGTTTTAATAAGCGAAAACTTCTGATTGGCACCAACGCACTTGGTGCATTTAGCGCGATTGCTTTAGGCGCACTTGTTATCTCTAATTTCGTTGCATTGTGGCATGTATTTGTTTTGGCAGCAGTCCTAGGAATCTCTTCTGCCATTGATGCACCTGTTCGCCAAGCTTTTGCGGCAGAAATAGTGGGTCATGATGATCTGCCCAACGCCGTAAGTTTGAACTCAGCAAATTTCAACGCTGGCCGCTTAATTGGTCCAGCGTTATCAGGGCTATTAATTGCAGCTTTTGGTACAGGGCCTTCCTTTATCGTTAACGGGGTTTCGTACCTTTTTGCAATCGGTGCACTGATGGCCATGAATGAAAAAGAGTTCTTTCATCATGACCGCCCTAAGTCAATGACAAATGTGCGTGAAGGCCTGAAATATGCCTTAGCTCGACCTGATATTTATGTTGTGATGTTAATGGTTTTCTTTCTTGGAACTTTCGGCCTTAATTTTCAAATCTTTAATGCACTAATGGCAACAAAAGAGTTCGGTAAAGGTCCAGCTTCATATGGATTACTAGGAACCTTTGTTGCAATTGGTTCTTTCTCTGGCGCAATTGCGTCTGCACGTTTAGAACGTTTCCGTAAAACTAGGTTTGTAATTCTAGCTGGGGGAGTTTTTGCCGTTGCAGTCATAGTTCTCTCGGTTATGCCAAATTACACCGCGTATGCAATCTTTCTACCAATATGCGGAATTACCGCCCTAACAACAATGATTACGGCTAATTCAATCGTTCAAGTAAATAGCGATCCAGCAATTCGTGGCCGAGTCATGGGTATTTACTTATTAATTTTTATGGGCGGCACACCAGTTGGATCACCGCTTATTGGAATTATGGCCGAAGTAGTTGGCATTCGATTAACTATTGCGGGCTGTGGGGCAATTGCCTTACTTGCAACCTTAATCATTTGGATCAAATTTAAGGATCAAGTTGAAGTCCCAAGCGATATATCTGTTGATGCGGTTTTAAAGTCCGCTAATCGCAATCAAAACAATCAAACCAAATAACACAACTAGCGTAACTATTCTGCGGGTTTTATAACTCATAATTTAACCTCTGAACTATGTGATGGAGTTAGTTTAATCAAGATAAACGCTATCAAAATAAGCACGGGAACCATGATGTATGCCCTAGAAATTCCAAAGTTATCGCCTAAGAATCCCAGCAAGAATGGTGCGCCAGCGATAGCAATTCCTGCGGCCAATGAGGATCTGCCAACTGCCAGATCAGGTCGATTATCGCTAAAGCCCACTAGGCGAATTGCGCACAGCGCAAACTGCATTGAAATACCCATGCCAATGACAAAGAGTGCGACCAAACTCAGCAACATTGAGTGGGAAAGCCAAAACACAATAAAGCTAAAGAACTGAAGGGCAATTAGGAGCAGAAGTTGGGAATCAAGTTTTAGGTTCTTAAGTGCCAAGCCACCATACCAACGACCAATACCCATGCCTGTACCAAGTGCAACTATTGCAACAGTTGAAATCGCTGCCGTTGATCCAACGCGATCTTTTAAAAGCGCTGCCGACCAAAATGATGTTGCAAACTCTGAAGAAATACATGCAACGAAACCAAACCAAGCTAACCAAAACTTAAGTGACATTTTTCCACTTTGCGGGCCACTGTCATCAGGGACATGTTCTTCTTTTTCATTATCACGGCCGAGAATCATGACAATTAAAACGGCTGGTAAAGCTAGAAGTAAACCCAATCGCCAGAAATCACGGTAAAGAACGGCGATTGTGCCGATTATTGCCGTTCCGCAAACGAAGCCAAAAGATGCAACACCATTTGCTTGAGGGATAGCAACCTCTGCCGCTTTGCCATAGTGGTGCGACATTGAAGTAAGCATGGTGTTAATAACAATTGAAACACCAAAACCAGTCAGCAAAGTTGCCGGCAAAGTGAGAACTACGGGAGGTGAAACGATGAACAGAAATAATCCAACCGCGAAAATCGTTAGCCCAATCCATTTGGATTTAGAGCGGCCATATTTATGGGCAAGATGTGGATTGGCATATCCGGCGGCAATTGATGCAATACCCATTACCGTGCCATGCAGACCTGCAATTGTTAGTGAGGTGCCTTGATCAGCCCGCAGAAGTGACTGCGCAGGGCCAAATCCACCTAAGTAAAAGTTGACGATTGCAGTTTGGCTTGCGGTGATCCAGAAAAAGCGATCGCGTTTGAAATTCTTTGGCATCTTTTATAGCGCAGCCACTACGAAATCAATACAAGCTGTAAGTGCTTGTACATCGGCTGGGTCTACTGCAGGGAACATTCCAATACGAAGTTGGTTTTTGCCAAGCTTGCGATAAGGCTCGGTATCTACGATTCCGTTTGCACGCAACACCGCAGCAATCTTGGTTGCATCGATTGCGTCATCAAAATTAATCGTGCCAACAACTTTCGAGCGCATGGCTGAATCTGTCACAAAGGGAGTTGTATAACTTGTGTTTTCAGCCCATGAATACAAAGTGGAAGATGATTGTTCGCTTCGGCCTGCAGCAAATGAAAGGCCACCTCCAGCGTTCATCCACTCAATCTGTTCTGCCAACAAAATTAAAGTTGCAACAGCTGGAGTGTTATAGGTCTGATCAAGGCGTGAATTTTCAATTGCAATTGTTAAATCGAAAAATGCTGGAATCCATCGACCAGACGCCTTAATTTTTTCAACTCGTGCAATAGCAGCCGGACTCATAATTGCAATCCATAGTCCGCCATCGGATGCAAAAGATTTTTGAGGAGCAAAGTAATAAGTATCAAACTCTTTAGCATCAACCATTAAGCCACCGGCAGCACTAGTTGCATCAACGGCAACCAAAGCATCACCGATATTGGCTGGGCGGATAATTGGCATTGAAACGCCAGTACTTGTTTCATTATGAGTCAGGGCATATAGATCAATTCCTGATTCGGCAACAGCGGCCGGGTGCGAACCTGGTTCAGCTTTAATTACTGATGGTTCACCAAGAAATGGCGCATCTTTAGCTGCACTAGCAAATTTCGATGAAAACTCACCAAAAACTAGGTGCTGCGAACGGTTATCAATCAAGTTAAGCGTTGCAATATCCCAAAATGCAGTTGATCCACCATTTCCAATAATTACTTCGTAACCATCTGGCAGATTAAATAGTGAGTGCAAACCTTCACGAACTCGCTTCACAACATTTTTTACTGGTTTTTGTCGGTGCGAAGTTCCAAGGATTAAGTCTGCGCCAGAAGTTAATGAAGCAAGTGCTTCAGGGCGAATCTTTGATGGGCCACAGCCAAAACGACCATCGGCAGGTTTGAGATTAGATGGAATAATTATCTCGGTGCTCATGAGCGTAAGCCTATGGGTAGTACCTATTTAACTCCCAATTGCCTTCAGTGTTAGCCCGCTCATAGCGCAAACGATCATGCAATCGTGAATATCTTCCTTGCCAAAATTCAATTGTCAGTGGTGTTACGCGATAGCCACCCCAATGTGGTGGGCATGGAACAACGCTTCCTTCGGGCCACTTTTGTGCTGCACCTTCATAACGCTGCTCGAGCTCTTCGCGCGAAGCAAGTGGTGATGATTGGTGACTTGCCCACGCACCAATCTGCGAACCCCATGGACGCGTTGCAAAATACTCGGCAGTTTCTTCTTGCGAAGTTTTTGCAGCAACTCCTTGAATAGAAATTTGGCGCTCCATTGCATACCAAGGAAACAGCAAACTGACTTGGTCATTATTTTCGATTGCATGGGCCTTACGCGATTCATAGTTTGTAAAAAACGTAAAACCGCCTTGCGAAATATCTTTAAGTAAAACAGTTCGTGTACTAATCATTAAGTCGCTGCCCAGAGTTGAAAGCACCATGCCATTGGCCTCAACGATGAGTGGATTTTCATGGGCCTGGCGCAACCAATCGGTGAAGGCAATAAATGGGTCGGCATCGAGTTGATCAAGACCGGCATCGCCATAGGAACGGCGCATCGCACGGATCTCCTCGCGGGAAAACTCTTTTTCAGCCATGGATGTATCGAACCTCACTTTGGCCATGAGTGCATCCTCTTGGGACTGTGGTCGCGAGCACCCCTTGTGTGGGGGCAGAATTAGCGACGCAGAAACCAAGATTAAGGGAGCTCAACGTGTCTGATGATTTCAAGCCAGGTCTTGAAGGTGTAATTGCTTTTGAATCTGAGATTGCCGAGCCCGATAAAGAAGGCAGCGCGCTTCGCTACCGTGGTGTTGATATTGAAGATCTTGTAGGACGCGTTTCATTTGGAAATGTGTGGGGTCTTTTAGTTG
>CAINSH010000183.1 GCA_903852955.1 uncultured Actinomycetes bacterium
AACACTAGGGCCCCGTCGTCTAGCGGCCTAGGACTCTGGCTTCTCAAGCCAGCTACGCGGGTTCGAATCCCGTCGGGGCTACGTATGGCTAATTTCTTGCACGTTATTCCAGCATTTGTGCTGACAGCTTTGCTGTTGGCGATAGTTCCCGGTCAAACAGTTGCAATGATTCTGCGCCAATCAATTATTGGTGGAAGTAAAACCGCATATACGACCTTAATTGGAACCAGCACTGCACTCGTATTTTGGGGCGTAGCTTCTGCAATTGGGCTTTCTCAAGTCTTTGCACATTCGCATACAGCCTACACAGCACTTAAATATGCAGGCGTTGCTTTCTTAACTTTTCTTGCGTTACAGACCTTGTGGTCTTTACGCCATGAGTTTGGAAAATTTGATTATGAGGGATCAGCAAAGGTTGGCTTGGGCCCAGCATTTCGTTTGGGTTTGCTCACTAATTTAACAAATGTAAAAGCTGCGGTATTTGCCGTGGCATTTATTCCACAATTTGTTCCAAAGGATTTCAATCTCGGGTGGGGGATATTTCTTCTATCCATTGTGCAAGCGCTCACATCTGCCTCATGGTATTCATTTTTAATATCAATAATTGGGAGGGCTACCACTATTTTGGCTCGCCCTAAAGTAAGAAGAGGTTTAACAGCTTTCTCTGCACTTGGAATTTTGTTTCTTGCAGCAACGCTCTTGCTAACTTCACCTAGATAATGCAATAGAATTCGAACATGCGAGTAATTAATTCTGAACAATTAAAAAGTATTCTCGCCGGACTACCAAGTAACCCACGCATTATTGCCTCAGGTAATTTCTCATCCCCACGGACACTTTTAAAGGTTGCCGACGAAGTTATCCCAGAATTTAAACTACACATGCTGAACGCACATGGCGCTGGTATTCCTGATCGTGAAGGTATTACGTATGAGACTGCATTTGTTGGCCCAGCAATGCGTAATCATCCACGCCTTGAATATATTCCTTCCAGACTTTCTTTATTGCCGGTATTGATCCGCAATTTTTATCGCCCTGATGTTGTTTTGTTACATACTTCCCAGCAGCGCTTTGACACTGTAAGTCTTGGAACAGAAGTAAACATCTTGCCCCGCGCAATCGAAACTGCTCGGGCACATGGTGGCCTAGTCATTGCACAAGCTAACAAGCAGATGCCCTATACATATGGCGATGCTCAGATTTATGAAAGCGAAATCGATTACTTAGTCGAAGTCGATGAACCTTTGCAGGAAAAGCCTCAATCACCTATCACCGATATCCAAGGTGAAATCGGCAATCGGATAGCCAGTTTGATTCAAGATAGTTCAACATTGCAGTTAGGTATCGGTGGTGTGCCAGATGCAGTACTTATGGCGTTAAAGCAGCGCAAAGGGTTACGCATCTGGACGGAAATGTTTTCAGATGGCGTTCTCGAACTTTCTAAGGCGGGCTGCTTAGATGAAGAAGTTTTGATTACTGCCTCCTTTATTTTTGGAAGCCAGGAACTTTATGAATGGCTAGATTTGAACAAAAAAGTTCGTATGCTGCGCACCGAACGCACAAATGATCCTTCACAGATAGCTCGACAGGCGCAAATGACATCGATTAATAGCGCACTTGAAGTTGACCTTTTTGACCAAGCAAATGCCAGCCATGTACGTGGAAAAATTTATAGTGGCTTTGGCGGATCTACTGACTTTATTGTTGGAGCATTGCACAGTCGCGGAGGGCAATCATTTGTCGCACTTCCTTCATGGCACCCCAAGGCAAATGTTTCTACAATTGTTCCGCGCTTACAAAGCAATATCACGCACTTTCAGCATTCATACGTTGTTACTGAACAAGGCGTAGCCGCGTGCTTTGGACATTCGCAAAATGATCAAGCTATAAATATTATTCACAATGCTGCCCACCCAAGTGTGCGTGAAGAGTTAATTT
The DNA here is from genome assembly GCA_903852955.1 of uncultured Actinomycetes bacterium. GTDB lineage: Bacteria > Actinomycetota > Actinomycetes > Nanopelagicales > Nanopelagicaceae > Planktophila. Next base: position 1,939 of record CAINSH010000183.1, read on the forward strand.
CAAAAGCTGGCGAATTTGGTCTGCTTTAGCCAGCTAGCTCCATTGGCCAGGCATCTTCAGCAGAATCACTTAAAGGCAGATTTTTGCCATCTTTAGTTTTTATATCGATATACGTAAGTGTTGTCTTTCCATTTATCTCTTTAACTTTACTCAAGGAGATAACCACTTGGGCATAGTGATGTTTTCCATCAACACATGAAGGTTCGCAGTCATTTATTTGGTACTCACCTTCACCTGTAGCACCCTGCTCGTTCCAAACGCTCCATGAGATTTTATTAACGCTCACACCTGCATCAGCACAGAATTTGATCACTGTCGATGGCTTAAAGTCCTGCATTCCGCAGTTAGTTACATAAACTTGGGATACTAGAGCATGATGCACATAGGTGTATCCACCAAGACCAAGGCCAATTACTGTTGTAAGCAATACAACCCAGCCCTTTGAATATCTCATTTCGCGAAAACTCTTCATTATGGGAGTTAGTAAACCACTTTCATAGAGTTCATGCCTATAAGTAAGGCCCCCACCAAGTTATCAGTGGGGGCCTTACTTAGTAGAACTAATGGATTTAGCCTTCGTATTGAAGAATGTATAAACCCGTATTGTAATCAGTCATATAGATGATTCCATTTGCGTCAACAAAGCAGTCAGCGCTTTGTACAACCTGCGGACGATTTGGACGCTTGTCCCACATCTTTTCAGGTGTTGGTGGAACCCAGTATCCGACTTCTTGAGGACTGAATTCATTCTTAATATCAAATACTCGGACACCAGCATTTTGATATGTAGCAAAGAAAATCTCATCGCTCACGAACGAGCCAGGTCGATTCTCATGGAAGTTGTGGAGACCAAAGTGCCCACCCTTCTTTGGATAATCTGCCTCATCTGGAATTGGGAATGTAGAAATTGAGATTGGGTTCTTTGGATCTCTGATATCAAATATCCAAATACGTTTTATTCCATCTTGGCAATCATCCATTGTTCCTTCATCGCCAACCAGTAATAGGTTTCGATTTGGAATAGGAAGTGGACTATGTGTTCCACCTTCAAATGGTGGAGACCATTGTTTATGGACAATTAACTCAGGATTAGCTCGGTCTTTAACATCAAGAATTACTAGTGAACCATCGCGCCATGCACCGTATGCGGTATCGCCGGAGATAACTGAGTGATGATGCCCGTAACGCCACTTAAGTGGATCCCAAGAAGGCTTTTCACCAGCAGCAATATTTTGCCCTGGAATCCACCATTTTCCAACAAGCTTTGGCTTAGCTGGATCTTGCATATCGATGGTAATAAACATGTAATCGGTAAAACCTGTAAGCAACGCTGACGCATATGCCCAGCGACCGCCTGTGTACCAAATACGGTGCAGGCCAACGCCATCAACTTCCATGAATCCAATTTCACGAGGATTTGCAGGATCCTTCAAATCATAAACTCGCATGCCTGCTTCATAATCCTTCGGGCGCTTCATGAAGATTTCACCAAAAGATTGGCCGTAGTAGTCGGCTTCATTTGGAATTGCTGCAAAAAGATTAGCTGCGCTAATAACCAAGAGCATGTCATCGCCTACCTGCATATGGATATTCCACGTTCCTGGTGCAGCTGGATAGTACTTGCCGGGAATTGGTTTACGAGGATCTCGTACATCAATAACTGTAAATCCATTTGAGAACATGTGTGAAACATATGCATAACCCTTATGCACCATTAATTGCATTCCATCTGCTCGATCACCCTGAAGTGTGTGACCCAAAAACTTAATGTTCTTTGCAAAATCTGGTGTTTCAACAGAACTTGCCATCTATGCTCTCCTTTATATTGCGCCAGTTGCACTAGCTCAAGTAAAGTTTACTTTGCATGTTGACCACTGGCAACAGTCATCAATGTTTTAATCAATACTTAAATTTTTTTAGATACACAATCAGGATTTTAGGTAACGAAAGGGTAACGAATGACCAGTCTTTCAGATTTACTTCCTCATGGAACTGATCTCGATAAGGTTTTTACAGGAGCCATTTGGTCTGAAGGCCCTTGCTGGATTCCTTCACGTAAATCTTTACGATGGAGCGATATTCCTAATAACCGAATCCTTGAGTACTTTCCAGAGACTCGTGAAACAAAAACTTATAGATCTGATGTTGAATTCACAAATGGGCGAACACTTGATCTAGATGGAACTGTCCTTCAGTGCTCTCATGGACTTCGACATATTGAACGAGATTCTGATGGTGTAGTTACAACTGTCATAGGAAAATATGACGGAGTTCGGTTCAACTCACCTAATGATGTTGTGGTTTCACGTGACGGAGTCATTTGGTTCACAGATCCTCCATATGGAATTATTGTTGAAATTGAAGGCCACCCAGGCGTTAAGGAATATGAAGATTGTTTTGTTTTTGCCTTTGATCCAAAAACACAAAAACTTCGCCCAGTTGTAACTGATGTTGAAGAGCCTAATGGCTTGGCTTTTTCACCCGACGAATCAATTCTTTATGTTGCAGATACATCAGTGCTGTTTAAAGCAACCGGAAATCACCACATCCGTGCCTATGATATGCAGGATGGGCGAGCGAAAAATGGTCGCACTCTGATTGTTATTAAAGAGGGCGTAATTGATGGCTTCCGTGTAGATAAAGAAGGAAACCTCTGGTGCTCAAGTGAGATTGGAGTACAGATTTTTACACCTGCAGGCGTCCATATCGGGACGATCCCAACACCTGAAAAAGTTGGGAATCTGGCTTTTGGTGGTGATGACGGTACTGATCTATTTATCGCTGCCAATACAAGTTTGTACCATATTAAAACTTCGACGCAGGATGCAGCCAAGCACTACTAAAGGAATCGAGTAAAAATGAAGCTAGCTCGCATTAAGTCAGTCAGTGGAATCCACCACGTTGCATTTAAAGATGGCTTATGGCAAGAAGTTGTAGATATTTTTGCCAAGCCACTTGTTTATACAGGATTAACTTTCGCAGAATCGGATTTCACTTTTCTTGCACCAGTGACTCCAAGTGTGATTCTTGGAATGGCTCATAACGGAACCCCGGATCAAATCAACAATCCAGCTCAGGCATTTCACAAATCAAATCGCACTTTGGCTGGACCTAATGATCCGATCTATAAAGATGATTCGCTCGGGCAAATGGATGTCGAATGTGAACTAACTGCGGTAATTTCTAAGACAGCACGTAATCTAACTCTAGAAAATGCCTTAGACCATGTTTTGGGTTTCACTATCGGAAATGACGTGACTCTTCCTGAGCAAACCCCCCATGACCATCTACTCTTGCAATCAAAAAATGGTGATGGATTTACTCCATTAGGACCATGGATTGAAACTGATTTAGCTAACTTTGATAACTGCACACTCTTTGTTAGGATCAATGGCAAGCAGGTTATTGAGACATCTACAAATCAATTAGCGCGCGGTGTCGCAGCGCAGCTAGTTCACATCACTAAATACACAACACTTGCTGCTGGGGATATTGTGCTTGGCGGATCACCAACCTCGATGTATGCCGTTCATGTAGGAGATAAAGTCGAACTCGAGATTGAAGGAATAGGAATTCTGGCAAATTTGGTTGTTGCCCGTTAGTTCATACCTACAATTTCTAATGTTTTAATCAAAGTGTCATGATTTCCTACATTGCCTGGTACGACAATATATAAATATTCTCGACCACTAGCATTTTTGAGTTTCCACGCAGAAATTCCTGGAAGTATTTGACCAAGAACCCAGGCCTCCTTTGCGCCAATTCCAGCCCTAGCCACTTCGGCTGATGTAATTCCGCCTTTTGCAACAATTACGTCAACTAATTCTGCAACTCCTTGAACTGTTGCAATGATTGCCTTCATAACCATTTCACCATGTTGCAAAGTGTTGTCTTCTGGACGACGGTTGCGTTGCGAAGTTACAAAACCAAAAGACGCAGCTGAGATTTGTGCTTTAACTTCAGCAATAGCTTCCTGGGCGGCAGCTTGTGGATCCTGCATTGCACTTTCGGTATTAATCACGATCGGTAGCCCCCATCGCGCTTGAATATCTGCAAGTTGGCTAGTTGCACCTGCAGTATGAGAACCTGCAACAAGAAGCACGCAGAAAGGTGCTTTACCCATGAGCGGACCATGTAGCAGTGTTGTGCTGCGAACTCCAGCTAATAAGGCAGCAAGTGGGGCAGCGCTTCGAACAACTAGTGGGGCAGCATCATTTCTTAGCAACGTAACGGCGTCAGCAATAATTTTAATGTCTGCATCTGTTTGTGCATCAGGAACAATAATTGATCCTGCAGGAACGTTTCTAAAGATTTGTGCCAAGGAATCTGCTCCTTGTCTGACTTTATCAAGTGCGACCGAAATGCCATTTCTATCTGATTTCTCTGCAACAAAATCAACCATCGTGCCCGAAGTGAAAGAAAAAACAGGGTCATTCGCAAACTCAGTTTTATGAGCAGGAGTATTTACACCTTCAATCAGTACGTAATGAACACCATCAATTGTTGTACGACCAACTTCTGGATAAGCAGGAAGAAAAAGTATGGAGGAGTTTGGTTTAAGGAAGACGGACGTTTCAGAAAATATGTGACCACGCATTGTAGAGTCACCACGTAGAACATATTCAATCGGTTCATTCAAAAGCTGGCTAGCTTCATCTCCTTCAGACTTAATTCGTCTGGCAAGGGCTACGGCATCGGCCTCACTTAGCGCTCTGGAGTTAGTTTGGATATAAACACTCTCTGCTTTAGAAAGAGCATTTATTATTGATTGAGTATCCCAATCCAGGAGAACAGCAACGTTACTGGCGCATTGGGTACCTGTTGGATCATCATCTAAAACAATGGTTTTCATGGAGTAGTTGAGCTAGAAAGTAGAAGTTCTGAAAGCGTGACTCCCATAACCCCGGCTAGTTGATCTGCTTGAGTTCGGCAAGAAAATCCATCAGCTAGAAATACAGTGGTC
>CAINSH010000184.1 GCA_903852955.1 uncultured Actinomycetes bacterium
AATGCTCATTATCTGGTGCAAAGGGAGATTTACCGGCCTTAACTCGTCGAGCAATTGCAAGGAGCAAATCTGCAAGTGGAATTGCAAGAACAGCAAATGGAAGTAGAAGTGGGAGAAGAGTTGGACCAGTTGATTCTGCAGAGATTGCATTGGGATCAACTTGACCAGTTAATGTAATCGCTGCTGATGCAAGTAATAACCCAAGCAGCATCGAACCACTATCCCCCATAAAAATCCTTGCTGGGTGTGCATTATGTGGCAAGAAACCTATGCAAATACCTACTAAAACTGCCGTTGTCAGCGATGGTGCACCAGCTCGACTGAATCCAAAATCTACGGCCAAAAGATATGCGAAAGCAAAGAAAGCAATGCCCGCAATTGCAACAATTCCGGCAGCTAATCCATCTAAGCCATCGATGAAGTTAACTGCATTAATCGTGACCACTACAATCAAAACAGTTACAAGTTGGCCAATACTTGCTGGAAGCGTTATCACGCCATTAATCGGTAACCAAAGAATCTGAATTCCATACATCAGCAAAATTCCAGCTACAAAAATTTGGCCGGTTAATTTAGTAAGGGCATCGAGTTGAAAACGATCATCAGCCATTCCCAAAAGAACAATCATGGTTGAAGCCAGAAAAATTCCTTGCGCTTCGTGCCCGAAAGATTTTCCAACCAAAGGTAAATGGTTAACAATCATAAAAGTTATTGCCATGGCTAGCCACATTGCGACTCCTCCCCAACGGGCAGTTGGGGTTGTGTGAATATCACGGCCGCGGATTTGAGCAACTGCGCCAAAGCGAATCGCTTGGGTTCGAACAAGTGGAGTAATGAGGTAACACAAAGCCGCAGAAATCAGCAGTGTTACTAAATACTCACGCATTGTTAGTGCTTATGCCTGATAAATCGGAAAACGAGAAGTAAGCGCGTGAACTTCAGATTTAATCGCAGCGTGCGCCGATGCATCATCGGTTTTAATCGCGCGTGAAATCAAAGTTGCAATCTGCTTCATCTCTTCAACGCCCATGCCTTGAGTTGTTGTTGCCGGTGTACCCACACGAATTCCACTTGTGATGCCTGGCTTTTCTGGATCGTTAGGAATTGAATTCTTGTTCATGACTATTCCTGCAGCACCACAGCGTTCATCGGCAGTTTTTCCTGTGACGCCAGTGCTTCGAATATCCATTAAAGCAAGGTGAGTTTGAGTTCCACCAGATACTGCTCTCATGCCTTGCGCTTCTAGAGCTTTGGCTAAAGCCTGCGCATTTACGATGACATCTTTTGCATACTTTTGATAAGCAGGAGTTGCGCACTCTGCAAGGGCTACTGCTTTACCTGCAACAGTAGACATAATTGGGCCGCCCTGCATTCCTGGAAATACTGACTTATCAATGGCTGCCGCATGTTCGGCTTTTGCCAAAATCATTCCACCACGTGGCCCACGTAATACTTTGTGCGTTGTAAATGAAACTACATCTGCATAAGGAACAGGTGAAGGAATCGCTTTACCGGCTACGAGTCCAATAAAGTGCGCGGCATCGACCCACATGATTGCGCCAACTTCATCACAAATGGAGCGGATTTTTTCAAAATCAATGAGTGAGGGATAAGCCGTTGCTCCAGAGCAAATCATCTTTGGCTTTGTTGCAATTGCCTTGTCACGTAATTCGTCATAATCGATTAATTCGTTATCGCTGCGAACTCCATAGGATTCAATATTGAACCACTTACCGGAAAAGTTAACTGCAGAACCATGAGTTAAGTGACCACCGTGTGGCAATGACATTGCCATAACTGTGTCACCAGGTTTAGTAAAAGCTTGGTAGACAGCAATGTTTGCACTTGCCCCAGAATGTGGCTGCACATTTGCATGATCTGCACCAAAGAGTGATTTTGCACGTTCGATTGCTAAGTTTTCTGCTTTATCTACTTCTTCACAACCACCGTAGTAACGCTTTCCT
>CAINSH010000185.1 GCA_903852955.1 uncultured Actinomycetes bacterium
ACAATTGATGAAGTTGTGGTTGGCATGGGTCCAGGTCCATTTACTGGACTTCGTGTAGGAATTGCTTTCGCACAAAGCTTTGCTTTAGCCCGTGAAATTTCATGGCGTGGAGTGTGTTCACTCGATGCAATTGCTGCTCAAATAAATGAAAAAGATTTTATTGTTACTGTTGATGCGCGCCGAAAAGAAGTCTATTGGGCGCGCTATAAGGATGGTCTACGCGTTGGCGATCCTGCGGTGAATTTCCCTACAGATGTATTAGGTGCAAACATTCATGCAGATTTATTTCCAGATTTACTTGCATTAGTAAAACTCCCCGGAAATATCACTGAACCAATGTATTTGCGCAGACCTGACGCAGTAGCAACGGCGGATCGCACATGATTACTTATCGTGATGCCAGTTCTCTGGATGTTCCTGTTCTAGTTTCTTTGGATAAAGAACTATTTCCATATTCGCCGTGGTCTTCCGGGCAATATCTAGAAGAGATCTCAGCCCCTACTCGCCGTTTTATCGCGGCTCTTGATCAAGCTGGCAGCATTATTGGCTATGCAGGAGTTTTTGCTCCTGGGGGAGCAGAAGCCGATATTTTGACGGTAGGAGTCATCCCTGAGCATCGTGGCCAAGGAATTGGGCGCCAGTTAATGGCATTGATTACTGAATGGGCAATAAGCCAGGGTTCAATTGCAATGATGTTAGAAGTTAAAACCGACAACCTCACTGCAATCTCTTTGTATGAATCACTCGGTTATGCAAAGTTGAATATTCGGAAAAACTATTTTGGTAATGGATTAGATGCATTAGTCATGCGCAAGGAAATCCCATGAATCAACCTTTAGTACTAGGAATCGAAACTTCATGCGATGAAACCGCGGTTGGAATTGTCCGTGGGAGAACTTTATTAGCTAATGTCATTGCATCAAGTGTTGAAGAGCATGCGCGATTTGGTGGAGTAGTTCCTGAAATTGCAAGTCGTGCGCATTTGGAAGCAATGGCACCAACAATCAAAAAGGCTTTAAAAGATGCCAATGTTTCATTAAAAGATATTGATGCAGTAGCAGTTACTGCAGGTCCAGGATTAGTTGGCGCACTTTTAGTTGGCGTAGGCTCTGCGGCAGGCTTGGCAATTGGTTTAGATAAACCGATTTATGCAGTTAATCATTTAGCTGCACATGTTAGCGTTGACTATCTCACGCATGATCAACCCCTTGAACCCACAATTGCTTTACTAGTGAGTGGTGGACACTCTTCTCTTCTTCAAGTAAATGACATAACTTCTTCAATTACTAAATTAGGTCAAACAATTGATGATGCTGCAGGTGAAGCATTTGATAAAATTGCGCGCGTTATCAAGTTGGGTTTTCCTGGCGGACCTGCAATTGATGCCATGGCGCAACAAGGAAACGAAAAAGCGATTGAGTTCCCGCGTGGCCTTACTACTTCCAATGATTGGCAGAATCGTCCATTTGATTTTTCATTCTCAGGTTTAAAAACTGCAGTTGCTAGATACTTAGAAAGCACGCCGGATTACATCAAGCAAGATGTTGCGGCATCATTTCAAGAATCAATCGTTGATGTTTTGATGCTCAAGGCGTTAGCTGCCTGTAAAGAAAGTGGGATCGACTCCTTAGTAATTGCCGGCGGCGTTGCGGCAAATTCAAGGCTTCGGGCCGTGGCTATGGCCCGCTGTGAAAAGGCGGGAATTCGCCTTCGAATCCCTAGCCCGGCGCTTTGTACTGATAACGGAGCCATGGTCGCCTCCTTGGGCGCGCTTATGGCCGCTGCCCACGCTAAGGCAAGCCCAGTGGCCTTTGACGCTGATTCCAGCCTGCCTGTGACCACCGTCAGCCTGTCCTAACTCGATTTGCCGTTGGGAATAGCCACCTCTAACCTTGCGTTAGCACTCACGGGTCCACACTGCTAACCGGCCCCGCACGAGGAATTCAACTAAGGAAAACTAGAAGGAGCTAAGCCCATGGCCATTAAGCCACTAGAAGATCGCATCGTAATCAAGACAAGTGAAGCTGAAACAACAACAGCATCTGGTCTTGTTATCCCAGATACTGCAAAAGAAAAGCCACAAGAGGGCACTGTTATTGCAGTTGGTCCAGGTCGCTTTGATGATGGTGTTCGCGTTCCAATG
>CAINSH010000186.1 GCA_903852955.1 uncultured Actinomycetes bacterium
GCCAGTAATCCCTGACTGGATTTACGACAACTTTTGGTACAAGGCAGATTTCTGGAATCAGTGGGGCTTTAAGATTTCTTATGGACTTTTTGCGCTGATATTTGCTGTTGTCACTACAGCCCTGTTTGAACTTTGCATCAGATTTATAAAAAGGTTTGCCTAGAAGTTGATAGGAAATGTGAGACATCTGCAGCTCGGTGTGAAGTTAATTGTCCTGTCGGTATGTGCACTTTTGGTACTCGATTTATTGCCTGGCAATTGGGTCAGTCAAGAAAAACATTTGAATTCAACAACTAGTTATGTGATCTTGGGTGTTGGGTTTTATCTAGCTAATTACTTAGTTGGATCTGATTCGCTTGAATATTTCAAACTTCCCCGATTTCATTTTAAGTCAGTGGTGGCATTGACTGTGGCCGCTCTTTTTATGATCCAATCGGTAGTTTCTTCGGACAATGTCTCACTTAAACCAATTGATGTATTTAGTGGCATCTTGTTTTTGCTATCTATTGGCTTTGGTGAAGAAATGGTGTCACGGGGCCTGGTCTTTGGTTTGCTGCGAAAATTTGGGCAAAGAAAAGCAATGTTTGTTTCTTCAATGCTCTTTGGCTTGATGCACTTGAATCTCTACCGCGGTTCCAACTGGGATGCCTGGCTTGCGTACTGGCATGTAATGGAAGCCTTTAGTTTTGGAATTCTTGCATGCGCTTTAATGATTGTTACTCGAAGTATCTGGGTAGCGGTTGTTTTTCATGCCATCTGTGATTGGGGCATAATTTTTAACAAAGTAAGCACAGACGCAGGATCTGGTGAAGATTGGACACAAGGATTTTGGGAAGGGATTGCATCTCCATTGTTTTCTTTATTATTACAAGGTGGATTTGCGCTTTTGATACTTCGGATTAACCGAGCTTCTTTGCCTAATTGGTTTTATCGATTGGCTTTGAAGTGGAAATTAGTTGAACCCATGATGCATTCGTTTGCATCTTCGGTAACTTCTACAAAGCCAAACTTTTTATAGAAGGCTCGTGCTCGATCATTTTTTGAAGCCATATGCAGGTGCACGCCGTTTGAACCGGCAGCTTTTAACTCGGCAAGTAGGTGAGAAATCATGGCTTTTCCGTAACCTGCATCTTGATGTGATTGAACGATATCAATATGCAAATGCGATGGATATTTAGCAACCAATTCAGGATCGCTAAAGCCCTGCTTTGCTAGATCTTCTAAGAGTTCCTTATCCGATGGCGTAATTTCAGTTTCAATGTGTGCATACTTGGCTTTAGTTGTTGGCCAATAATTTTGGGCAAGTTCGCTTTCAAATTTGGCTGTATCTAAAACTCCGAGCAAGTAACCCACAATATTTCCATCGGCTTCAAGCACATAAGCAAAATCTGGTTGGTGCAGCACATAAGGAGCAACATAAATATCACCGACTAGCTCAGGTAATTTGTGAAGGTGGGTGGCATCTTTGCCAGAATCACCCGTCTGTAAACAGACCCGCAGCATGTGTGCAAGATCGGCCCTTTGCGCAGCTCTTAGCAGTACGCCGCTTCCTAATACCTGATCTTTCACGCCATAATCGTACCCTCGCGAATGGATAGAGGTGGCTGAGTTGGCAAGCAATACAGATAGCTTTATCGCTATCGATGCCGGGGGTTCAAAACTTCGTGGGTTTGATTCAGCAAGTAACACATATTTCAATGGCTCTGGGGTTACGCATACAAGTTCTTTAGCGCTTGATTTGGCAAGAAATATTGCTGCAGCGATACCTGCTGAAATCTCTGAAGTTGAAACTTTAGTTTTAAGTTTGGCGGCAATCCCCCAAAAACCAGAAGACCAACAGTTATTAGCTGCCGCAATTTTGCAACGTCTAAAATTTACGAGCCTACTAATTGTTTCTGATACTAAAGCTGGCGCGCTTAGTTCTGATGCCTTGGCTGATTTAACAATCGTGGTTGGCACGGGAATCACCGCATTAGTGAATACACCTAGTGGAAATTTCGAACTCACGGGTCATGGATATTTAATTGGCGATGAAGCAAGTGGGTATTGGATAGGTCGAAACGCAGTTAATGCCGCATTACGGGCAAGTGAAAACCGTGGGCCACAAACTTTATTACTTAAATATGCCGAAGATTTTTACAAGATGCCGGCTGATCAGTTAGCAGACTTCCTGCATCAATTGACTAGCCCAGTTGTTCAGATTGCAGCCTTTGCACCAAACGTTGTCTTGGCGGCGCAAGCAGGTGATGCGCAAGCAGAATTAATTCTTGATCAAGCCGCGCAAGAGATCACCTCTTTGATTAGCGTGGCCAAAGAGCGTGCGCAGATTAAAACCGTTGGTTTAATTGGCGGCGCAATCCCCCATCGCGAACTACTGCACAGCAAAGTGGTGGAAGCAAGTCACAGCCTGGGAGTCACATTTGTAAACGGTGCAGCCGAACCTTTAGCTGGTGCCTGCGCCATTGCTCGGGACAAAAAACTTCAAAGTGGTTTAGTAAAAATTGACAGTAAAGAAATTGATTCATCAACATGGAGTCAGTTGTATCTGGCTAATGCCGAGGCTTTGTTGGCC
>CAINSH010000187.1 GCA_903852955.1 uncultured Actinomycetes bacterium
GCAACTAATGGTGACAACCACCTTGGTGGCGATGACTGGGATCAAGCACTAGTTGATCACCTCGTTACAACTTTTGGTTCACAAAATGGAATTGATTTAACTAAAGACAAGATGGCGATGCAACGTATTCGTGAAGCTGCTGAAAAAGCAAAGATCGAACTTTCATCTTCACAATCCGCATCAATTAACTTGCCTTACATCACTGTGGATGCTGAAAAAAATCCACTATTCCTTGATGAAACAATTACTCGCGCACAGTTCCAGCAGTTAACTTCTGCATTGCTAGAACGTTGCAAGAAGCCTTTCCAAGCAGTTCTAAAAGATGCTGGAATTCCAATTAATAAAATCGAATCAGTTGTACTTGTTGGTGGATCAACACGTATGCCAGCTGTTGTCGAGCTTGTAAAGGAATTAACCGGTGGAAAAGAGCCAAACAAGGGCGTAAATCCTGATGAAGTTGTGGCCGTTGGTGCATCACTTCAAGCAGGTGTTCTAAAGGGTGAAGTTAAAGATGTTCTTTTACTTGACGTGACACCACTATCTCTTGGTATTGAAACTAAGGGTGGCGTTATGACTAAGTTAATCGAACGCAATACAACTATTCCTACAAAGCGCAGCGAAGTCTTTACAACTGCAGATGACAATCAGCCAGCAGTACAGATTCAGGCATACCAAGGTGAGCGCGAAATGGCCGCTTATAACAAGAAACTTGGCATGTTCGAACTAACCGGTTTGCCACCTGCACCACGTGGAATTCCACAAATCGAAGTTACTTTCGACATCGATGCAAATGGAATCGTTCACGTATCTGCAAAAGATCTTGGAACTGGAAAAGAACAGAGCATGACCATTACAGGTGGCTCCGCACTTTCTAAAGAAGAGATTGAACGCATGATGGCTGATGCAGAATCACATGCTGAAGAAGATCGTCAGCGTAAAGAAGAAGCTGAGATTCGCAACGCAGGTGATTCACTTCTTTACTCAACTGAAAAATTCATTAAAGACAACGAAGAGAAGTTGTCAACAGGTGATGCCCTTGAGAAGAAAACAGAAACTGAAGCCGCACTTGTTGAGTTGAAAACCGCACTTGGTGGTTCAAACTACGAAATGATTAAGTCAGCAACTGAAAAGGTTGCAACTGTTAGCCAAGCTCTTGGCGCTGCGTTGTATGCAGGCGCAGCTGCTGAAGGTGAATCAACTCCAAACGAAGATGGTGTTGAAGACGCTGAAGTGGTAGAAGAAGCGTAATGACCGAAGAAACTTCGGTTACAGAAGAATCAGTAGTTGAAGATGTAGCACCGGATCAGGTAACTGATCCGGTAGCTACATTAACTAGTGATTTACAGCGACTCCAAGCTGAATATGCCAACTATCGCAAGCGCGTAGAACGCGATCGTTCACTGGCGCATGAAATGGCAATCGGCGCGGTTCTTACTGAACTACTTGCGCTTTTAGACGACGTAGATCGCGCGGAACAACATGGCGAACTCACGGGTGGCTTTAAAGCTGTTGCCGATCAACTTAATTCAATTGTTACCCGAATTGGTTTGGAAAAATATGGAACCGAAGGCGAAGCTTTTGATCCACAGATTCACGAAGCTTTAATGCACGACACATCTGCCGATGTAGCTGTACCAACTGCATCAAAGATTTTGCAACCTGGATATAAATTCAAAGAACGTATTTTGCGTCCAGCTCGCGTTGCAGTTACAGATCCAGCGGGAGAATAATTAGCAATGGCAGCCAAAGATCTATATGAAAAGGATTTCTACAAAACCCTTGGCATAGATAAAAAGGCTGCTCCGGATGAGATTAAAAAGAAGTACCGTGCACTTGCCCGCGAACTTCACCCAGATAAAACTAAGGGCGATGCGGCAAAAGAGGAAAAGTTCAAAGGAATTTCAGAGGCCTATGAAGTTCTTTCAGACCCGAAAAAGCGAGCTGAATATGATGAAGCGCGTTCATTGTTTGAACGTGGTGGATTTAGAGCGCCAACAGGTGGACAAAACTTCCAAGGCGGAGATTTTTCAGACATGTTCGGTGGCGGAAATCCGCAAGATATTTTCTCCAATCTATTCGGCGGCGGCGGCGGTCGACGTGGACCTCGCAAAGGTCAGGATTTACAAACCGAAGCCACAATTACTTTTCGCGAATCTATTTTTGGTACAAATCTAGATTTACGACTTGGTACCGACCGTGGCGCAGCACAAAACATTACCGCTCGAGTTCCTGCGGGAGTAAATGATGGCGCAAAGATTCGCGTTAAGGCAAAAGGTTCTCCCGGAGAAGCTGGTCCAGGAGATTTATTTATTCTTTTGCATGTAAAGGCGCATCCATTATTTGCGCGTAAAGGTGAAAACTTAACACTGACTTTACCTATTACTTTTGCCGAAGCCGCACTTGGCGCTGATGTAAAAGTTCCAGTTTTAAGTGGCGATGAAGTAACCGTGCGTATTGCACCCGGAACTCCATCGGGTCGTACTTTGCGAGTTAAGGGGCGCGGAATTACTAAAGGTGCAAGTACTGGAGATCTTTTAGTAACTGTTGACGTACAAGTTCCGCAACGCGTTGACGGTAAAGCTTTGGATGCACTTAAAGCTTTTGCAAAAGAAACTTCTACTCAAGATGTGCGTGCAGAATTAGCGGCTAAGGCTAAACAATGAGCGATGAATTAAAAAATGACGCACCTGCCGATGATGCAGCTGTGTATGTAATTTCCGTTGCGGCAGAGATTTCAGGTTTACACCCACAAACATTGCGACAATATGATCGCTTAGGTTTAGTTTCACCTTCACGCACCGAAGGACGTAACCGCCGGTATTCACTGCGCGATATTGCATTACTAAGAGCCGTGCAAAAACTTGTAGGTGAAGGAATTAACCACGCTGGAATCAAGCGAATTATTGAACTTGAATCTGCAATGGCCAACATGGCTATCGAAGTAGCCCAACTTCGAATTGAAGTTGACGCCTTAGTTGAAGCCAATCCACCAAAAGGAATCACTCGCCGCAAGCGCACCGAAGTTATTGTTTATAAAGCCGATAATTAATCAGGTCGAAGGAAGTTTGCTCGCCCACTCCATTTGCCCAGAGTTTGTTCAGCCGGAGATTTTAAGATCGAATCCAAGACAGTGGCATATACATCTCTAAAATCAGTAGTAACCGCCAAATCACCATCTATTAATTTCGAGAGCGAAGGTTGATCTCCATAGAAGCCACCTTTCACTTTTTCGCCGAGTAGAAACATTGGCCCGGAGGTTCCATGATCTGTTCCTTGAGAAGCATTTCCTTTAACCCGTCGGCCAAATTCGCTATAAACCATAACTGTTACGTCTTTAGATCTTGTAGTTGATTTTAACTGACTCAAGAATCGGCTTAACGATGTTGAGACGACGCCTAGTAATTCAGCTTGAGCATTAGCCTCGTTCGCATGTGTATCAAATCCACCTAAAGAAACCGACCAAACTTTAGTGGGCGAACCAGCTGCAATTAATTTTGCTACAACATCTAGCTGCTGTGAAAGATTGCTGTCGCCTCCAGCATTACCACCATTTACTGTAGGCAAATCGACCGCAATTGGCGCTGGTGCTTTTAATACGGGTTGGATCGAAGTCGAGACGGAAAATAAATTTCGCATTGAAGTTGCAGCCGCGGCCATTAAATTAGAATCAGTAGGTGCAGGAGTAGAAAGTTTTATGCATTGATTAGCCAAGCTACCTTTAGGAATTACCAACCCACCTAACGGTAGTGCTGAGCCAGAAATTTTATTTCCTGCCAACATAGGTGGCAGAACAGAACCTAAAGAAATAGCAAGCATTGGATCTTCTGGTTGTGAATCTAACCAACGGCCCAACCATCCACTGCTGACATGTTTTTCGGGCGATGCACTTTGCCACTTTGCCATTGATGAAAAGTGTGAGTGGTCAGGTTTTGGATAACCAACTCCACGGATTATCGCCACCTTCTTCTGGTCCCATAACGATTTAATGCCTGTCATTGAAGGATTTAAGGCCAGTTCTGCATCTAACGGCAACATAGTTTCAGGTTTATATGAAATATCAGGCCGAGATGAAAAGTAAATAGAATCCGTGTAAGGAATTAATGTATTCAAACCATCATTGCCGCCATAGAGAGTGACAACAACTAAAATTGGTGTATCGGAAGGCAAAGGGCGGCTAATGGCAGCTTCTGCTATTTGGTCTAAAGTTAAAAAATTAGAAGCAACCCCAACAGCTATAGCTCCAGTTGTCAGTGAAAGAAACTTACGTCTTGAAATCGTATCCATGTTGGCTCCTATGCACTCACTATGTATTCAGGACTACACAATGCAAGTAATGCAAAACGTGCAGGATCATCTACCGCAGTGCGAAGTGCTGACTGCGTACGAGCGCTCCATTCCGGAACACCTAACCAATCAGCACTTTCGAGTACGCGAGCTTCTCTAGGGATTTGTTGCAGCGCAACAAGGTCGCTCTGCTTAATAAGCCAGGTTGCAAAAGCCAATCGATATTGTGCAGTCGCCGAAGATAACCAAGCCTGTCCGGCTGGCCAACCCCCGACATTAGGCGGACTAAATGGAACCTGTCCCAACTTGTCGAGAAAATTCATTAACTGATTGGTAGTTTGCAAAGCAGATGGTGTTAACTCAAGTGCACGGCACGCCGAAATAAACCATTCGACGGGGGATTTAACCATTGAAAATTTTGTATCTTGCATTGAACTATCTGCTGCCATTGCTTGTACAGCGGTAGCGATATCGCGACTAGCAAATGCTTTCTTAGCAGCAAAAGAAGAGGGCATATCTTCGGTGCTTGAGATGAATCGATACCAAAATCGTTCGGCTATAAAAGTGGCGCAATCTTCACGGGCAACCAAGAAATCAATAAGTGTGTCCCCATTAAATAAAGCAGTTTTACCTAGCAAAGAAATAGGCATTACATCTCGGCGTTTTTGATTAATTGTTACAAGGCCATTGCTGCGCACTACTTGATAGCCAGTTAAAGCGCGTGAAATAGCTTTAACATCATCTTCACTATATCGATTTACACCCAAGACGAAAAGTTCCAACAATTCGCGACCTAAATTTTCATTAGGTGCCTTCACCGTATTGTCTTGTCCATCTAGCCAAAGTTGAAGCGCACCATCATTAAGCATTGCTTTTGATAAATCATAAAAGTTTCCAAGTGCGTGAGTGCGAAAAACTTTGTTTTGCTTGAACATAGGTAGCGCGTAATTAATTTTTTTAATCGAGGTGGCCCAGTGCCCATGCCAAAACCAAACCAATCGTTCAGTTAATCCATGATCACTAAGAACCATCATGTCTAACCACCACAACTCTATTTGTTTAGTCTGATTTCGCAATGCAATAGAAAAAGGAACAACCTCTGGAGAATTTGCTTTTGGCCGTTTACCCAAATCACTTATCTCTGGTTCGATTACAGGCAAAGCTGCCGCTTGGCCCAATGGCACATTGGTGAGCCGTGCCCTAGTTGCAGTTACCCCATCTTTAAGCGCTAGCGCATATTCACCAGGCTGGGGGCCAAAACCAAAGCGGTGAAACAATCGTGAGGTTTCAAGACGTTTTACATTCACAAGGTGAATCTACGGTGATTGTTAAAACAATAGTGTCGAAACCAGTGAACCCACATGAAACTCGAAAGTTTAAGGAAATTCACGCCACAACAATCAAAGACCAGCGCCTCACCGAGTAGGCTCGCGCGCATGAGTTCACGCGATGCCCTAAAGAATCAGATTATTAATAAGGCTGTTGTCCATGGAAAAGTTATTTTGTCTTCGGGTAAAGAAGCCGACTACTACGTAGATTTACGCCGCGTAACTCTTGATCACGAAGCTGCCCCATTGGTCGGTCAAGTAATGCTGGATCTAACTAAAGACTTAGATTACGACGCAGTGGGCGGATTAACGCTAGGCGCAGATCCAGTTGCAACTGCCATGATGCATGTTGCTGCAGCACAAGGAAAAAAGATTGATTCCTTTGTGGTTCGCAAAGCCGAAAAAGCACATGGGTTGCAACGCCGTATCGAAGGTCCTGATGTAAAAGGCAAGCGCGTATTGGCAGTTGAAGATACTTCTACAACAGGTGGTTCGGTTTTAACTGCAGTCGAAGCTTTAGTTGAAGCCGGTGCAATCGTTGTTGGTGTTGCGGTGATTGTTGAACGTGGCGCAGAACCAAAGATTAAAGAAGCTGGTTATGAATACCGCGCGGCATTTCAATTAGCCGATCTCGGACTTTAAAACCAACCTTTAATTTTATTTGTGGTGTTTGCGAGTTTGCCACTCGCGAAATAATTCGATTATCACTGGAGTAAGTGAAGCCAGAATAATCAAACCAACTACTGGCAATAAGTATTTATCAACTGAACCTTCAAGTTTTTCGCCCAAAACAAAGCCAAGACCAATTACTAATTGAGTCCAAATTAACCCACCGACAACGTTCCAAATGAAAAATTTCTTAGCCGAAATTCCAACAACTCCACACATGGGATTTAACAGAGTCCGAATAAATGGAACAAAGCGGGCCAAGATAATTGCTTTGCCAGTTCCATATTTGCGCAACCATTTTTCAGTCGCAACTACTTTTTGGCGATTAAAAACCCGACCATCGGGGCGATCAAATAACTTGCGTCCAAATCTGTGACCAAACCAGTGACCAACTTGTGCGCCAGCAATTGCCGCAATTGGAGCACCAACAAAGAGTGCACCTGCCGAAAGGTGAGCATCTCCTAAAACAGCAGCGCCTGAACCAGATGCTGCGACTCCTGCAAGAAATAGCAATGAATCACCAGGAAAAGCTAAACCGACAAGTAATCCTGTTTCAGCAAAGATAATCGCCAAGACCCCAATGAGTCCAAGGTCAGACACAATTGAGTGCGCGTCAAAGAGGTTCATTCAGGTCAGGCTACATCACAAGTAGAGGCCCATTGCAATGCTTAGTTATCAAATTGTTGTATTTACAGGCTCGTTTACACGGCCATTGCCTTGCGTCTACGCGTGAGCCATACGAGACTAAGCCCACGAATGGGACGCGGATTTCACAAGGATTCCGGACCAGTAACCCCCTGAAAGAAAAGGCCAAATGAAAAAAACCTTAAAACTCTCAGCTGTGCTTAGTGCAATTGCTCTAGTAGCAACTGTATTTACAGCAACTTCATCAACAGCTGCAACCACTGAGTATTGCAAAGACTTCACTCAGTTCGGTTCATATAAGAATAAGACAGTAAAGGTATTCGCAGGTATCCGCGATCCTGAAGCTTCTGTAATGACAAAGGTATTTGCACACTTCACTGCATGTACTGGTATCAAGATTGCTTACGAAGGTACAGATCAGTTTGAAACTCTTCTACCTGTTCGTGTTAAGGGCGGAAACGCACCAGACATCGCAATCATTCCTCAGCCAGGTCTTGTAGAGACAATGGTTAAGACAGGAAAGGCAGTTCCAGTAACTGCAGCAGTTTTGAAGAACATCAATACTTACTACAACCCAGCATGGAAAGCATTTACAACTGTAAAGGGCAAAGTTTACGGAGCTCCATTTGGTGCTTCATCTAAGTCACTTGTTTGGTACTCACCAGCACAGTTCAAGGCTCTCGGTGTAACTGTTCCTAAGACATGGGCACAGATGGATGCAATCGCAGCAAAGTTCAAGGCAGCTGGAAAGCTTCCTTGGTGTGCTGGTATTGAATCAGGCGCTGCAACAGGTTGGGCTGCAACTGACTGGATCGAAGAAATGGCTCTTCGCGAGCTAGGTCCAGACAAGTACAACATGTGGTGGCAAGGCAAGCTCAAGTTCTCATCACCAGAAATGCAAGGTGTAATGAACAAGGTAGCTGCTTGGTTAGGTACAGAAGCTCAAGTTGGTAATTTGCAATCAGTAGCAACACGCAAGTTCCAAGATGCTGGTGTACCAGGACTTAAGGATGGCACTTGCGGCATGTTGCAGCAGGCTTCTTTCTACTCATCAATGTTCCCAGCTGGAACCACTTTCGGTCCTGGCAAAGATGCTGATGCGTTCTACCTACCAGCAACAAACTCAAAGTTTGGTAACCCAATCGAAGGTGCTGGCGAATTCCCAGTTGCTTTCAGCAAGAAGCCAGAAGTTGGCGCAGTACAGGCTTACTTCTCATCTCCTGCATACGGTACTGAGCGCGCAAAGCTAGGCGGATGGACATCTGCTAACAGCGGAATCGCTCTATCTGCTTACACAGATCCAGTACTAAAGGTTGTTGCACAGTCACTTCAGTCAAAGAAGGGTGCAATCGTGTTCGATGCATCTGACTTGATGCCTACAGCTGTAAACGGTGCTTTCTGGAAGGAAATCACTAAGTTCTACGCAGAAGGCAAGTCAATGAAGGATGTTGCAGCAGCTATTGATGCTAACTGGTAAATAACCACTAGCTATAAGCTGTAAAAAAACCGGGGCCTACCTCTTGGTAGGCCCCGGTTTTAACATCATAATAAGCAGGAAATTAATTTACTAAAAAAGTTAGGAGCTAGCCGATGATTACTTTTGGTTCAATCCTTTCTAGCTCGTGGCCAAAGATTTTCCAGATCATTTCTGTAATCGTTTTATTCTTCGGTTTTTATGGAATCGCATTTGCCGCCGGCGCTCGCATTAAAGGCAAGAAACAGAACTCACTTGCAATCGGGCTCTTCTTGGTTCCCGCATTAATTTTGGTAATGACAGGTCTTGGAATTCCAGCGATTCAGACTTTTATCGAATCATTTAAAAACGCTGATTCTTCTAAGTGGGTTGGCCTAGCCAACTACACAAACGCAGTCAAAGATCCTGATATTCGCTTAGCTTTTATTAACACAATCTCTTGGGTAGTAATTAGCCCAGTTATCGTGACAACTCTTGGAATTACTCTCGCCACGATGCTTAATAAAATGAAGCGTGAAGCCTTTGCAAAATCTCTAATCTTTATGCCAATGGCAATTTCTTTTGTTGGTGGTTCTTTAATTTGGAACTTGATGTATGCATACCAAGAACCAAATCGCCCACAAACAGGTTTAGTCGGACAGATCATGGTGTGGTTGGGCTTTGAACTTAAGCACTTGCTCTTGTGGTCACCATGGAACAACTTATTCTTAATGGTTGTTTACATCTGGGGCTTTACTGGTTTTGGAATGGTTATTTTGTCAGCTGCAATCAAGGGAATCCCAACTGAGATTGAAGAAGCTGCCCAACTAGACGGCGCAACTGGCTTCAGGTTATTTAGAACAATTACCGTGCCAATGGTTCGCACAACAATTATCGTGGTGCTAACTACCGCCATGGTCGGAACCTTGAAGCTTTTCGATGTTATTCACACGATGACTGGCGGAAACTTTAAGACCGACGTTTTGTCTAACCGCATGTTCGATGAAAACTTCGTGTACTTAAATTACGGTCGCGGATCAGCTTTGGCAGTTCTTATCTTCCTGGGCGTTATTCCAATTACTTATTACAACATTCGCTCCCTTCGCCTAGAAAGGAAGCACTAATGTCTAACAAGGGCCACGCATCTAGCCGTCCATTTACATCACCCATTGCTTCAATGGTTGTAACCGTTATCGCTGTTTTATGGACCGTTCCCACTTTTGGTTTAGTTGTCACATCTTTTAGAAAGAAAGAAGACATTCTTTCTACGGGTTGGTGGACAGCGTTTAAGAACCCAAGTTTTACTTTCGATAATTTCCGTGCGATCTTGTTTGAATCAGGTGGCACCGTGGGCGAGCAAGGAATGATTCCTTTTGCTATCAACTCACTTGCAATCACAATCCCGGCAGTTCTGTTATCAGTTGGCCTTGGTTTAATGGCCGCCTACGCACTTGCTTGGATTCCATTTCGTTTTAGCGATCATATTTTCTATGGTTTATTTGCGCTTCAAGGCGTTCCATTGCAGCTCTCTTTATTGCCTTTACTTACTTTCTTTGCAACTGGCGTGCAGCTCTTTGGCCACACGATTTTCCCGCAGCTACATATTGTGGGAACCCTGGCAGCGGTTTGGTTGCCTCACACAATGTTTGGCTTGCCATTAGTTATTTACCTTTTACACAACTTCGTTGCAGCCTTGCCTCGTGAAGTCATGGAAGCTGCACGCGTTGATGGAGCGAATCATTTTGAAGTATTTCGTCGAATAGTTTTGCCACTTTCTGTACCTGCAATCGCATCAATTGCAATCTTCCAGTTCCTTTGGATTTGGAACGACCTGCTAGTAGCGCTTGTATTCGCCGGCGGTACTGATGATGTTGCCCCACTTACTTTGCACTTATCAAACCTAGGCGGATCACTGGGTTCTCACTGGGAAAACGTTGCACCAGCAGCGCTGTTCTCGATCATTATCCCTTTGATCGTATTCTTCTCATTACAGCGCTACTTTGTGCGTGGTTTGCTTGCTGGTTCAGTTAAATAGAAGCACCATTGTTTTTAATCTGATCGCGATACCAAAGCCCTGAATCTTTAATGATTCGCTTTTGCGTATCAAAATCAACATGAACAATGCCAAATCGCTTTTCATAACCAAGTGCCCATTCAAAGTTATCCATTAAAGACCATTGGTAATAGCCCTTGACTGGTGAACCTTGTGCAATCGCATTTGAAACAGCCTTTAAGTGTGTAGCTAAATAATCTGTTCGGCGCGGATCATGTACTGCGCCATCTGCACTAGGACCATCATCGTATGCAGCACCATTTTCAGTGATGTAAAGATCCGGACACTTATCGCCATGTTCTTTATACCAACGCACTAACAAACTCTCTAAACCTTCTGGAGTTAGCGGCCAACCCATATCTGTTAGCGGCCCACGTGGGGTTTCATCGATATCTAAATCGAATAATCCAGAGATTGAGTGCCATTCTGGTTTTCCACCAAGCGATGGCCCAACGCGGTTATCAAAGTAATAGTTAATTCCAATAAAATCATTCTTAACTGTGGCCGCTTGCAAATCGCCATCTTTAATCCATGGGCTTAACTCGTCACCAAATTTATCCATGATTACTTGCGGATATTTGCCATACATAAAAGCATCCATCCAGAAACGGTTGCTAATTGCATCTAATAAATCTGCTGCATGGGCTTGCGTTGGATCATTTATATCATCTGGCACAGAACGGGTTTGATTAAGAACTGGCCCAGTTAAAATATCGCTTCGCACAGAACGCATTGCGTTTGTAGAGGCAGCGTGTGCAACGACGGTGTGGTGTGCAACTGCCCATGCAGCTTTGCGATCAACCTTTCCCGGTGCATGAATTCCAATTCCATTTCCAAGCCAGGCAACAACCCACGGTTCATTTATCGGTGTGAACTTTTTGACGCGATCGCCAAAGCGCTCAACAACGGCTGCTGAATAATCTGCAAAATGTTTAATGGTGTCGCGATTTTCCCAACCACCTTTATCTTGCAAAGCTTGTGGCAGATCCCAGTGATACAACGTTGCAAGAGGTTCGATACCTGCTTCAAGAATTGAATCAATCAAACGATCATAAAAAGCAAAGCCGCGTTCTTCGCGAGCGCCATCGCCATTGGCAAACATGCGCGGCCAGGCAAATGAAAACCGATATCCCTGCAAGCCAAGCTCTTTCATGATGGCGATATCTTCTGGGTAGCGGTGGTAATGATCGTTGGCTACATCGCCGTTTTCGCCTCGAGCTACTTTTCCTGGGGCGGCACAGAAGGTGTCCCAGATTGATGCGCCTCGGCCGTCCTCATGAGCGGCGCCTTCGATTTGATAGCTAGAGGTTGCGGCTCCCCATATGAAGCCCTGCGGAAATGAAGTCATGCGGCAAGCGTAACGGAGCCAAGGAGGGCAAGTAAGTGCTGTAAGTAATTAGTATGTTTTCGCCAAAACGGGTATTTCATGTCTAAACTGCGGAAGTTAATCGGACCTTATGGGCCATAAAACTCCAATGGAGGAGAACCTATGCGTGCTGCAAGCACCGTATCACTTGTACAAGTAACCGGATCAAACCTGGCATATGCCTATATCGTTCTAGGAATCTCCCTAGCAGCGCTCGCAATCGCCTACGCATTACGCGCCCAGGTTCTTGCAGCTAGCGATGGAACTCCAAAGATGCGCGAAATCGCTGAAGCGGTTCAAGAAGGCGCAGCGGCATTTCTTTCACGTCAGTTCCGCACTCTTTCTTACTTTGTTGGAATCGTCTTCGTCCTTCTCTTTGCACTTCCTGGTGCAACTGAGATTCGCGTTGGCCGTTCCATCTTCTTCCTCCTAGGTGCAGCATTTTCGGCACTAGTTGGTTACAACGGTATGTGGCTTGCAGTGCGCGCAAATGTTCGCGTTGCAGATGCAGCTCGTAATAAGGATGGCGTTAAGGCCGTTCAAATCGCTTTCCGTACTGGTGGCGTAGTTGGTATGACAACTGTTGGTCTTGGACTCATTGGAGCATCACTCGTTGTGATCATCTATCGCCAAGATGCACCTGCAGTTCTTGAAGGTTTTGGTTTTGGTGCAGCGATGCTTGCAATGTTCATGCGCGTCGGCGGCGGAATCTTTACAAAGGCAGCAGATGTTGGAGCTGACCTTGTTGGTAAAGTTGAAAAAAATATTCCAGAAGATGACCCACGTAACGCAGCAACAATTGCTGACAACGTTGGTGACAACGTTGGTGACTGCGCCGGTATGGCTGCAGACTTGTTCGAGTCATATGCAGTAACTCTTGTTGCAGCTTTGATTCTTGGCAAGGCTGCCTTTGGTGATTCAGGACTTATCTATCCATTGATCGTTCCAGCAATCGGAACCGTCACTGCAGTGATTGGTATCTTCCTCACCAAGCTTCGCAGCACAGACAAGTCAGCAATGAGCGCAATTAACCGTTCATTCTTCTTATCAGCACTTATTTCTGCAGGTTTAACTGCACTTGCAACATTTACTTACCTACCATCTGATTTCAAGTTAATGACTGGTCTTTCTGCTGAAGCAATTGCAGATGCTGGAAACACAAACCCACGCGTTCTTGCAATCGGTGCAGTATTAATCGGTATCTCACTTGCAGCAGCGATCCAACTATTAACTGGCTTCTTTACTGAAACAGGCAAGCGTCCAGTAAACGACGTTGCCGCATCTTCAGAAACCGGCGCAGCAACAGTAATTTTGGCGGGTATCTCAGTTGGTTTTGAGTCAGCTGTTTACTCAGCACTTCTTATTGCAGCAGCAGTATTCGGTGCGTTCTTGCTAGGTGGCGGAAGCGTTGTTCTTTCACTTCTTGCAATCGCATTGGCCGGAACCGGTTTGCTAACAACAGTTGGCGTAATCGTTGCCATGGATACTTTTGGTCCTATCTCAGATAACGCGCAAGGCATTGCAGAAATGTCTGGCGATGTTGAAGGAGAAGGCGCACAGATTCTTACTTCACTTGATGCAGTTGGTAATACAACTAAGGCAATCACTAAGGGAATCGCAATCGCAACTGCAGTTCTTGCAGCGACAGCGCTGTTCGGCGCATTCACTGATGCAATCAAGAAGGCCGTTGCAGATGCAGGCAAGAACGCACTAGATCTTGCTTCTCAGTACCAAGGAATCTTGGACGTTGCTAACCCTCGCAACTTAGTTGGTTTAATTATCGGCGCAGCTGTCGTGTTCCTATTCTCTGGTCTTGCAATCAATGCAGTATCACGAGCAGCAGGTGCGGTTGTTGTTGAAGTTCGTAACCAATTCTTAGAACACCCAGGAATCATGAAGGGTACAGAAAAGCCTGACTACGGTCGTGTGGTTGATATTTGTACTCGCGATTCACTTCGTGAACTTGCAACACCTGGATTGTTGGCAGTTATGGCACCAATCGCAGTTGGTTTTGGTTTAGGTGTTGGTCCACTTGGTGCATACCTTGCTGGTGCAATTGGAACTGGAACTCTTATGGCTGTATTTCTTTCTAACTCAGGCGGTGCTTGGGATAACGCAAAGAAGATGGTTGAAGATGGACATCACGGTGGAAAGAACTCTGATGCACACGCTGCAACAATCATTGGTGACACTGTTGGAGATCCATTCAAAGACACAGCAGGTCCTGCAATTAACCCATTGATTAAGGTGATGAACCTTGTTGGTCTATTAATTACTCCAGCTATCGTTTCATTAGCTCTTGGTGGAAATTCAGGAATGTCTACGATTATCGGACTTGGCGCAGTAGTGATCATCATTGCTGCACTCATTCGTAACCGTCGCCAAGCAACGGCAATCCTTAACTAAGAAGTTCAGAACTTCCCCCGACTTAAGGACTACATGGCAAAAGCGAAAACTGACCTGATAAAGCTAGTGATCGTTGAATCACCAGCTAAGGCCAGAAAGATTGGCGGCTACCTCGGCGATGATTACGTCGTCGAGGCTAGCGTCGGCCATATTCGAGATCTTCCGCAGCGTGCAGCCGATATCCCTAAGGAATATAAAAAGATTGCTTGGGCTAAAGAAGGCATTGATATTGAAAACGACTTTGCCCCGCTATATGTAATTAACCCTGATAAAAAGGCCAAAGTTGCTGAATTAAAAGAGTTAATGAAAAACGCCGAAGAATTAATTCTGGCAACAGATGAAGACCGCGAAGGTGAAGCAATTGCTTGGCACTTAGTTGAAAC
>CAINSH010000188.1 GCA_903852955.1 uncultured Actinomycetes bacterium
CGAAGGGATAAAAAGTTCATTAATGCACGGGCATTCATCGTTACATACATAGATGAATATGTAGCCACGGGCAAAACAGCACGGGCGACTTCACGGGCCACTCCTGCTTCTAACATTTTTTGATAACTATCGTATGCCGCTATATATGCACTCTTCATTGCATCAATAGTGATCTTGAACTGCTCTGGTGTTCCATCTTCAAATACGTATGCACCGGTCTTGCCTGTTTGAACTAGCTTGCGTGCTTTTGAAGGAACATAAAAGACAGGTTTTAATTCACGGTAGCGTCCACTTTCTTCATTATAAGAAGCGATGCGATGGCGCATGAATTCACGGAAAACAAAAATCGGAGCGCTAACAAAGAAAGTCATTGAGGTGTGCTCAAATGGTGAACCATGACGCTCACGTGCAAGGTAGTTAATCAACCCTGCAGATCGCGCTGGATCTTCACCAATTTCATCCATCGATTGTTCGCCGGCAGTTGAAACACGTGCTGCCCAAATTACATCGGCATCACTTGCACTGGCTTTTACTAATTCAACGGTTACATCGTCTCTAAAAATGATTTCTTCAGGCATGGCCTCACCCTATAAGGGGCCGGCTTTGAGCCATTGGATATCTAGGGCAGAATGTCTGCGTGTCCAGAATTGAATCCACCACATTTCGCGATTCTTTCAGCGTTTCCTTCACTGTTGGTCTCTATGGAACGGCTTTCGGGGCCGCAGCCGTTGCCAATGGTTTTTCAGTTCTTCAGAGTTGCTTACTATCCCTTTTAACATTTTCGGGTGCATCGCAGTTTGCAGTAATCGGTGTTTTGGGTGCAGGAGGCGGGGCAATCAGTGGAATCGCAACGGCCTCATTGCTTGGAATTAGAAATGGTTTATATGGCGTCATCATGGCCCCACGTTTGAAAGTTAAAGGAGTTAAACGTGTAATCGCTGCGCAAATAACAATTGATGAATCAACTGCCGTAGCCCTGGGACAAGAAGTACGTGGTGAGAGTGCGATGCGACAAGGTTTTTGGCTCACCGGTTTTGGTGTCTTTCTCTTTTGGAATCTATTTACAGTAGCTGGTGCACTTGGCGCACAAGCTATGGGTGATATTCGCGTATGGGGTCTAGATAGCGCAGTACCGGCGGCGTTTTTAGGTTTGGTGTGGCCGCGCTTACAGAGCAATAAAGATCGAATCCTTGCTCTCATCTGTGTTGTATTCGCACTTGCTATGACGCCGATTTTACCGGCGGGATTGCCGATTATTGCAACGGCATTTATCGCAGTTGTAGTGGGGTTAAGTAAATGAACGCCTTTTGGGTAGCAACTATTGGAACAAGTGTTATCGCCTTTGCCCTTAAATATGCCGGACATAACGTGCCCGAGAAAATCTTTGCCCACCCGAAGATTCAATCCATCAATGCACTTATTCCTATCGCCCTACTCAGTGCCTTAGTTGCAGTGCAAACTTTGAGCGAGAAATCAAAGTTAATGATCGATCACCGATTAGCTGGAGTAGGCGTTGCCATGCTGGCTCTGTTTTTGAAAGCACCATTTCCAGTTGTAGTACTAAGCGCAGCTTTTACTTCAGCTGCAATCTATAACTGGCTCTAAATCTTTGCTTTTGGCAGAGCAACTGTTGCCAGCAATCCAAAACCAACCACCACCGCTGCAACCAAAGTCGTAGTTTTAACGGCATCGAGTAGGCCCACAACATCTGCGCCTTGAATCCTTGTAGATCCAAGAGATGTGAAGAAAAGTGCGCCAAGAATTGCAACGCCTAATGATGAACCGAGTTGACGAAAAGTGCTTTGCAAACCAGAGGCCTGCCCACTTTGCGCAACTGGAACATCGGCCAAGATGACGCTAGTGAGCTGGGCCGTTGCA
>CAINSH010000189.1 GCA_903852955.1 uncultured Actinomycetes bacterium
CATTCCGCGGCCTTCTAGTAAACCTTTACGATTACGGCTTAAATCACGGGCTTTGCGCGCAGCTACTCGAGCAGCTGCAGCATCAATACTTTTACGTACGATTTCTTTACCTTCAGCTGGGTTTTGCTCAAACCAAGTTGTGAGTTCTTCGTTAACAACTTTTTGTGTAAATGTTTTTGCAGCGGTGTTTCCGAGTTTTGTTTTAGTCTGACCTTCAAACTGTGGATCAGCCAGTTTGATTGAGACGATTGCAGTTAAACCTTCACGAACATCGTCTCCAGTTAAGCGATCTTCTTTCTTGCGAATAAAACCGGCTTCTTCGCCAAATTTATTTACTACAGAAGTTAGCGCAGTTCGGAAACCTTCTTCGTGCGCTCCACCTTCGTGGGTGTGGATTGTGTTAGCAAATGTATATACAGACTCACTAAAACCGGCGTTCCATTGCATAGACACTTCAAGGGCAATCTTATTTTTCTTATCTTCTGATGCAAAGGAGATAACTGATTTATGCGTTTCGCCGCGCGTTGAATTTAAGTGGCGCACAAAATCTGAAATTCCACCTTGGTATTGATATCGCACTGTTAGTTGATCGCCCTTTTCGTCAACATGGCCAGTGCGCGCATCTGTGAGAGTAAGAATTAAACCTTTATTAAGAAAGGCCATTTCACGGAACCGGGTTGATAGAACCTCAAACGAGAAATCTGTTGTTTCAAAGATTTCTTTTGATGGCCAAAATTTAATTGTTGTTCCGGTTAAAGTAGATGGATCGCCTTTTCTTACTGGCGCAGTTGGCACACCTAATTTGTAATCTTGATACCAAAAACTTTCATCGCGTTGAACAATGACTGAAAGATCGGTGCTGAGTGCATTTACAACCGAGATACCAACTCCGTGAAGTCCACCAGAGACTGAATAACCACCATCGCCAAATTTTCCGCCCGCATGTAAAACAGTGAGTACTACTTCTAGTGCAGGCTTTTTTTCTACAGGGTGAATGTCCACCGGAATTCCACGGCCGTTATCAATAACTTCTACGCCACCATCGGCCATTAAAGTCACATTGATTTCGGTGCAGTAGCCCGCTAACGCTTCATCAACTGAGTTATCTACAACTTCATAAACCAAGTGGTGGAGGCCGCGTTCTCCGGTTGAGCCGATGTACATACCTGGACGCTTGCGAACTGCCTCTAGTCCTTCAAGAACCGTGATTGCACTGGCGTCATAGGTGTTCTCAGCCATGGAGCTCCCTTC
Source organism: uncultured Actinomycetes bacterium (assembly GCA_903852955.1). Classification (GTDB taxonomy): domain Bacteria; phylum Actinomycetota; class Actinomycetes; order Nanopelagicales; family Nanopelagicaceae; genus Planktophila. Next base: position 1,252 of record CAINSH010000189.1, read on the forward strand.
ACGATCACTACGCTGTTTTGCCCTCTGAGGGCGTCTGGGAAGGAAATACCTTCCGACATACGCTTATCCTAGTGGGAAAACTGAATTAGAAATACCCAAAATAAGCCTTGTGTATGGGTATAGCCGAACTTTCGACGCAGGGTTGAGGACTCCTATTGGGTTTAACGCTTATCCATAGGTATCGCGGACACCTCTGGCGTTTCTGATAGTCCGGACCCCTTTTTTCCAACTTGGGGCGTTAGGACCAATAAATCGTAGTTTTTCAATTGTGGCACCTGATGGATCGGCTTGGATTGTGGCCAACAAATTATCTGCAACTAAATTCAACTGTGTTGCCCAAGCTGTTGATGAAGTTTGAATTGTAAGTGTTGAATCTAAAATTGAAATTGGTGTTGCGTGTTGTGCAATTTCTGCGCCAACTACTGCGGCCCATGTAATAAAAAGATTACCTTCAGCCAATCCACTGTTCCATTCACGCTCTTGAATCATATTGCTAACAAGATTGCCAATTAACTCCGGGTCGCCTGCTTGGCCTACAGTTTTTGTTGGTGCGGGTTTGTTAGGTTTTCTAGTTGCTCCTGTTTTAAATAGTTTAAAAAGATCAAGAGCTAAATCTCTTTTTGTCATTAACTCTTTCCTTTCTTTACAACTCCGGGGGTTACATAAAATTTTTGAGTGAGTAGTTCTTTTGGTAGATCAGATTCAACAGCTGCGGTAATAATTGTTTGCTCTGCTAATTGAGTCGCAGACATTAGCTGTTTACGGCGAGAAGTATCAAGCTCTGCAAAAACATCATCCAAAATGAGAATTGGTTCGGAACCTTCACTTTTTAGTAAATTAAATGAACCAATTCTTAACGAAATTGCCATAGACCATGATTCGCCGTGACTGGCGTAACCTTTTGCTGGAAAATCACCAATGTGTAAGTGTAAGTCGTCGCGGTGAGGACCAATTAAAGATACACCCCGCTCAATTTCTTGGTAGGCCACTTCTTCTAGGCGTTGGGTTAAAACTTCCATATTGTTTTCGAGATTATTACTAACACCTTCGGTGCTGCTTTTATATGTGATTGACGCGGGTTTAACTTCATTTAAATTAGCGTAGTTTTTAGTAACCCAAGGGTTTAATGCTTCTACAAGTGCAATTCGATCTGCAGTGAGTTGGGCTCCAAATTTTATTAATTGTTCATTCCAAGGAGCTAATGCATTTGCTGATGATCTAGTTTTTAGCAACGCATTGCGTTGTTTAACTACGCGTTCGTAATCAGCGATAACACCAGCCATACGAGGTGTGCGGGTAATAAGTAATCTGTCGAGAAAATCTCTACGTCCACCAGGTTCTCCACGCACTAAATCCAAATCTTCTGGTGAGAAATAAACAATCTGGCAAGCACCTAGAATTTCGCGTTGGCTCCTGGTTGGGTTGCCATTTATTCGAGCGCGATTAGCTTTGTTTGAATTAATTTCAAGGTCTATCTGTAAAACTCTTTCATCGCGTTCAATCTCAGTTCTGATGATTGCTTGTTGTGCACCAAGAGTGATTAGTGGTGTGTTGTTTGAGGTTCGGTGAGAAGATAAAAAGGATAAATAGATAAGGGATTCAGCAATGTTTGTTTTACCTGATCCGTTATCGCCGATAAAAGTAATTGCTCCTGGTTCAAGCTCAAGCTCTAAGGAAGGGTATGAACGGAAGTTGGTTAAAGCCAACTTATTAATGTGCATGAGTTAGGCCGATAAATTATGAGGCGTAACGCATTGGCATTAACAAGTAGCGGTAGTTCTCGATAAGCGCACCATCTTTATCGCTCTTACCCATCAAGATCGCTGGCTTGTTTGCACCTGTAAATGAGATTTGTACAAATTTAGTTCCAACTGCAGTTAATCCATCAGCTAAGAAAACTGGGTTGAATGCAATTGAAATTGGTTCGCCGGTTAATAGGATTTCAATTGCTTCAGTTGCTTGTGCTTCTTCGCCTGCACCAGCCTCTAGAGATAATGTGTTGTTGTTGAAATCTAGGCGTAGTGGGACTGTTTTATCTGTTACAAGTGCAACACGTCGAACTGAATCTAAAAATGTTGCTACTTCAATTAACGCTGTTGATGTGATCTCTTGTGGGAGTAAGTGCCGGTATGGAGGGAATGTTCCATCTAACATGCGCGAGGTCATTGTTTTTCCGTCGCCAGCAAAACCCGCTAAACGATCATTGCTAGATGACGGAGCAAAAGAGATTGAAACCGTTTTGGTTCCAGTTAAAGATTTTGCTGCATCTGCAATTGTTCGTGCTCGTAGCAAAGCGCTAGTAGAAACATTAGGGGTTGTTGGTTCCCATTGAATTTCGCGAACTGCTAAACGGTATCGATCTGTTGCGGCAAAAGTGACGGTTTCTTCATTTATTTCTACATGGACTCCGGTAAGAGTTGGTAGTGAATCATCTCGTCCGGCAGCAATGGCAACTTGTGAAACTGCGGTTGCAAAAACATCACTAGAAATTGTTCCGGTTGTATCTGGAAGTTCTGGCAAGTTTGGGTATTCATCAACTGAAAGTGTTGGAAGAGTAAATTTAGCGTTTCCACTTGTTACAAGTACTCGCGAACCATCTAATGCAAAAGTTATTGGTTTGTTAGGTAGAGATCGAGAGATTTCAGCTAGTAGTTTTCCAGGAACTAAAACTTTGCCTGCTTCTTTTATTTCTGCAGTGAAGTGGGCTTTGCTAGCAGTTTCTAAATCAGAAGCAGAGAGATATACCTGATCGCCGGTTGCATCAATCACAATTCCTAGGAGTTCGGTTTTAATTGGCCGGGTTGATAAAGAGCGGGACACCCAATTAACGCCATCAACTAACGCCGATTGCTCAACTATAAATTTCATGCTCTGCCCCAATTCAGTGAAAGGTTCGTTTCACACGTAGATCTATGTATATAAAGGTAGTCGTAGTAACCAGAGGGTTTTAGTGTGTATAAAGCTAAAAACCCCAGTTCACAACGGCGTTTTACTTGTACAACTGTGTTGATAAGTTGGGAAAAGGTGTGTACAAAAACCATGTTCACACCCTTACCCTTCCTGCTCTTCACCGCAACCGCACCGAGCTATCCACATAAAAGCCTAAGATCTCCACAGTTATCCACAACTTATCCCCAACTGGGGGTAAAGAATGACAAAGCGGACATTTCGAACTATTCGTGCTTTTAACGCGCTTGTTGCTTAATTCTGGTGGTGAGCTCGTTGACCTGGTTATAGATCGAACGGCGCTCAGCCATCAGTTGACGGATCTTGCGATCGGCGTGCATAACCGTTGTGTGGTCACGCCCCCCGAATGTTTGGCCGATTTTTGGAAGCGAGAGTTCGGTTAACTCGCGGCATAGGTACATAGCAATCTGTCGGGCATTTACTAAAACCCGAGACCTAGATGTTCCACAAAGATCATCGATTGTCAGAGAAAAATAAGCGGCGGTTTGAGCCATGATTGTGGCGCCAGTGATTTCTGGATTGTTTTCATTTGGAATTAAATCCTTTAAAACAATTTCAGCCAGAGACAGATCAACGCTTTGGCGATTTAAAGAGGCAAAGGCAGTAACGCGAATCAAGGCTCCTTCTAATTCGCGGATGTTGGTAGAAATTTTACTTGCAATATATTCCAACACATCATCCGGTGCATTTAACTTATCTTGCGCAGCTTTCTTACGCAGAATTGCAATACGGGTTTCAAGTTCTGGAGGTTGGATGTCTGTAATTAATCCCCACTCGAAACGAGAACGTAAACGATCTTCCAAAGTTGTCAATTGTTTTGGTGGGCGGTCGCTAGAAATAACAATCTGTTTATTGGCGTTGTATAAAGTATTAAAAGTGTGGAAGAACTCTTCCTGGGTACGCTCTTTGTTTTCTAAGAATTGAATGTCATCAACTAGCAATACATCTAGATCGCGGTACCTGCGTTGAAAAGCGGTGGCTTTATCGTCTCGAATTGAGTTAATAAAGTCATTAGTAAACTCTTCGGAAGAAACATATCGAACCCGAACGCTGCCATAAAGTTCCTTGGCATATGCGCCAATTGCGTGTAGTAAGTGTGTTTTTCCAAGACCTGATTCACCATAAATAAATAATGGGTTGTATGCCTTGGCTGGGGCTTCTGCAACTGCCACGGCTGCGGCGTGGGCAAAACGATTTGACGCACCAATCACAAAAGTCTCAAAAATATATCGAGAGTTAAGTTGTGAGACCTCGGCGGTTTTTGCAGGAGCGTCATCCCGGCCTGTTCCGGTTTTTGGTGCAACAAACTCAATATCAACTTCAACATTTTGTTCTTCGGAGGATTCTAAAGATTCATCAACTGTTACCGCGATGCTGACTTTGTCACCAAGCTCGCGAGTTAAAACATCGCACACAACTGTGCGCAGACGGCTCTCCAAAACATCTTTTGCAAAAAGATTTGGGGCGGCAACCAATAAAGTTGTTTGGTCGTTGTTATGCAGCAAGCCAAGAGGTTTTGTTAACTGTAAAAAGGCTCGGTGTTGAGGTGCATCTTTAGCAACCTCTTCAATTACACGTTCCCAGAGAGTGGTTAACTCGATCTCTTTAACGGCCATTTTGGCGCCTCTCTGATATCCACAGGGTTATCCACAACCTGTGGTCTAAACCTCAGGTTGAGCCCTTATAAAGCCTCCAAAAGGTAGAAACCTGTGGAGGAGGGCGTAAAAGTAGAGCGGTTTGGCAAAAAAAGCAACTGGTTATCCACAACCATTCTCCGTGTGAGGCTGGAACATCTGAGTTTGACCGGCTTATCCCCAGACCTCTACCGTTACCTCCTTGCTTCCCCCGTATTTCTGGCCCGCAGTAGATTTTCAATTAATTAGGAGTTTGACATGACAAAGCGCACCTTCCAACCAAATACTCGTCGTCGCGCCAAGAAGCATGGTTTCCGTGCCCGTATGGCAACACGTGCCGGTCGCGCTGTACTTGCAGCTCGTCGTGCAAAAGGCCGCGCGCGTCTTTCTGCTTAAGGATCTCCAGGTAAGACAACCGTGCTTGCCAAAAGCGCACGTCTAACAGAGAGCGGGGATTTCGCCCGCGCAACAAAGAGTGGAATTCGATACTCATCGACCAACTTTGTCGGCTACCTATACATCACAGAGTTTGATCGTCCTGCCCGCGCAGGATTAATTATTAGCAAAGCTGTTGGAAGTTCAGTAGCTCGCCACCGTTTAGCTCGAAAAATCCGTCACTGCATTCGTGATCATTACACATCATTGCCTCAAGGGGCGCTGTTGGTTATCCGCGGGCTAAATAAGTCAGCTAACGCCGACTGCTCCAGCGAAATCACAACCGTTGTTACAAACCTACTTCGCAAAAGTAAAGATCGTGCGGCGACACAATGAAGAAAATGCTTGTTGCACCAATTAAGTTTTACCAAAAATGGATATCTCCTGCTTTTGGTCCACGTTGTAAGTATTACCCATCGTGTTCAAGTTACGCGGTAACCGCGATTGAAACATATGGCATCAAAGGAATTGCAATGAGCGCTTGGCGTTTAATGCGGTGTAATCCATGGTCACATGGCGGAGTCGATTATGTAGTTGTGAAAGAGAAGGTAACTGTTAATGGATAGCATCTTAAAACCCTTATATATAGCGGTTTCTTGGGTCATTGTAACTATTCACGATTTACTCTCACCTCTATTCGGTGCAGACAGCGGTGTCTCATGGTCATTGGCAATCATTGGTCTTGTAATCATCATTCGCGTGATTTTAATTCCACTTTTTGTTAAGCAGATCAAAAGCCAGCGAGCTTTAACTGCATTACAACCCCATATGAAGGAAATTCAAAAGAAGTACAAAGACGATCGCCAAAAACAATCTGAAGAAATGATGAAGCTCTACAAGGAGCACAAAACAAATCCCCTCGCATCTTGTTTTCCAATCCTTGCCCAAGCACCAATTTTCTTTGCACTCTTTACTGTTCTTAACGGAATTGGAAAAAACCCTCCAGTTAAACACGGTGTCTTGTCTCAAGAGGATGTTGTAAGTGCTGCACAAGCTAAGTTTTTTGGCGCGCCAATCTCTCAAACATTTTTAGGTTCAGATATCACCACAGTTAAAATTGTCACAGTCGTTCTGATTGCTTTCATGTC
>CAINSH010000190.1 GCA_903852955.1 uncultured Actinomycetes bacterium
AAGAACGTGCCGATAAGGGTGTGGCTTGGGTTAAGAACGAGTTAACAAAATTAGTTGAGAAGAAAAGGATGAGCGCTGAATCAGCAAATCGCCTGGCGCTTTTAATCTCTGGCTCATCTGATCAAAATGTTTTTGCCGGTTGTGATTTTATTATTGAGGCAATATTTGAAGAACTCTCTCTTAAACAGGAGTTATTTAAAAAGCTTGAGAGCATCGTCTCCCCTGAATGTGTCCTTGCAACTAATACTTCATCACTTTCAGTTGAACGTATGAGCGAAGGATTAAACAACCCAGAACGAGTTGTGGGCTTCCACTTCTTCAACCCAGTTGCGGTAATGCCACTTCTTGAAGTAGCTCGTACAAGTAAGACTGACGATGCAACTACCGCCACAGCAATTGCGGTAGGAAAAGAACTTAAGAAGACAATGATTATCTGCAAAGATGCGCCCGGCTTTGTCGTTAACCGATTGCTAACTAGGTTCATGGGCGAAATTACCGATGCCGTTGATGAGGGAACTTCGCCTGAAGTTGCCGATAATGCGATGCGTTCAATTGGCTTTCCAATGTCTCCATTCCAACTTCTAGATCTTGTCGGTCCTGGAGTTGCACTTCATGTATCTCAAACTCTGCACGCTAATTTAGGTGAGCGTTATCGAATCTCTCCAACAATGGCGGCAATGGTTAAAGAAGGTGTACGTAACTTCTATATTAAGAATCCTGATGGAAGTTTTGGTGCAAACCCTGCAGCCGTTGCGCTCATCCACAAAGGCGATTCACCATCGACGGCCGAACAAGTGCAAAATCGTGCATTGACAGCGTTGGCCGTTGAGGCGCGCATGATGCTTGATGAAGGTGTAGTAGCCACTGCAGCTGAAATTGATCTATGTATGTTGATGGGCGCTGGCTGGCCAATGCATCTTGGCGGAATTCTTCCCTACTTAGATCGAGAAGGTATTAGCGAGGCTGCTTGCGGTCAGCGTTTTCATCCGAAGGGAACTGCATCTCTTCCTTAAGAGAGCTACTCCATTCAACGACACTGCGTGCGATATTTTGAGCAGTAATTCCAATATCGCTCAAAATTTCGCCACGCTTTGAGTGCTCAATAAACTCAAGTGGAACACCGATTGAGTGCAGCGGAATCAAAACTCCAGCATCTCTAAACATTTCAGAGATAGAACTTCCAAGTCCGCCGTGACGGATTCCATCTTCAAGGACCACAACACTCTTATATCGCTCGGCCATGCGAACAAGCGATTGTGGCAAAGGTTTAACCCAGCGAGGATCTATAACCGTTACGCCTACGCCTTCGCGATATGCAGATGATGCTGCCTCAACAGCAATTGCCGCCATAGCTCCAACGCTAATTAATAAGACATCGGCACTTTCTCCGCGATATAAAACATCAATGCCATCTCGGCGTTCAAAGGCCGGAATATCTTCTTGGACCGCACCCTTTGGGAAACGAACCATTGATGGTGCATCGTTAATGTCGATCGCTTCTCGGAGCAGCTCTTTTAATCTAGCTCCGTCTCGCGGTGCGCTGACATGCATCGTTGGAACTATTCCAGTCAAAGCTAAATCCCAAATTCAATGGTGGGATGGACCATCATCACCTGTCACTCCCGAGCGATCTAAAACAAAGGTAACTCCTGCTTTGTGCAAAGCGACATCGAGCAGCATTTGATCAAAAGCGCGGTTTAGGAAAGTGGAATACACGGCCACGACTGGATGTAAACCAGTGAAAGCAAGACCTGCCGCGCTAGTTACTGCATGTTGTTCAGCGATACCAACATCGATTGTGCGCTCTGGAAAAGCAGCTTGGAATTGATCTAAGCCAGTAGGGCCTAACATTGCAGCAGTTATTGCCACGATATCTTCGCGCTTTTTACCGATTTCAACTAACTCTTGTGCGAAAACTTTTGTCCACGAAGTTGCACTCTTTGAAAGTGGTTCTCCGGTTTCAGGATCAATGACACCAACTGCGTGGAATTTCTCAGCTTCATCGGCAACTGCTGGCTTATGACCTTTACCCTTTTCGGTAATTGCGTGTACCAAAATTGGAGCGCCGTACTCCTTGGCCTGATGTAATGCTTTTTCCATTGCAGCAATGTCATGCCCATCAATTGGTCCCATGTATTTAAGGCCAAGATCTTCAAACATTCCTTGCGGGGCAACAATGTCTTTAATTCCCTTTTTCATTCCGTGCAGGGTTTCATAGATTGGGACGCCTACAACTGGAGTCTTATGTAAAACCTCTTTGCCCCAGTCTAGAAACTTTTCATATCCGCTAGTTACTCGAAGCGTTGAAAGATACGTTGCAACGCCACCAATTGTTGGAGAGTACGAACGGGTATTGTCATTAACGACAATGACCAAGTTACGTTTTTGCTCAGGCGCGATATTGTTTAAAGCTTCCCAAGACATTCCGCCAGTTAATGCACCATCGCCCACAACGACAACTACATGACGATCGCTTTCTCCCTGAATCGAAAAGCCGCGCGAGATTCCATCTCCCCAGGAAAGCGCCGTTGATGCATGCGAATTTTCAATGACATCATGTTCGCTTTCGCCGCGATTGGGATAGCCAGAAATTCCTCCGCGCTGGCGAAGTTGATCGAATGCATCGGCTCGACCAGTCAAAATCTTATGAACATAGGATTGGTGACCAGTATCAAAGACAATGACATCTTTTGGGGATTCAAAGGTGCGATGTATTGCAAGGGTGAGTTCAACAACACCCAAATTTGGGCCAAGGTGACCGCCAGTTTTAGAAACTTTTTCGATCAGTAAACTTCGAATCTGCGCACTGAGCTCAATTAACTGCTCGTGGGTGAGGTTAACCAAATCAGCAGGTGACTTGATGCGGCTCAACATGGGCACAAGTTTAGGTGCTTAGGCGTTTAAGAGCGAACGCAATACGTACTGCATGATTCCACCGTGGCGGTAATAATCGGCCTCACCTGGAGTATCAATACGAACGCTTGCGACAAAGCTCTTATCCCCGGCTGTTACGGTCAGCTCCTTTGGAACTCCTCCGGTATTTAACGCGGTGATTCCGCTGATGGAAAATACCTCTTCGCCCGTAATGCCGAGAGATTGAGCATTTTCGCCGTTTTTAAACTGCAATGGTAAAACACCCATTCCAATTAAATTAGATCGGTGGATGCGCTCAAAAGATTCAGCAATAACAGCGCGAACACCAAGTAGTGAAGTTCCCTTAGCGGCCCAGTCACGCGAAGACCCAGATCCATATTCTTTACCTGCCAAAATAACAAGCGGTGTTCCTTGGCTTTGATATGCAACGGAGGCATCATAAATTGTTGACTGCTCACCATTGCTTGCAAAGTTACGAGTAAATCCACCTTCAACTCCATCGAGAAGAAGATTCTTCAATCGAATGTTTGCGAAAGTTCCACGAATCATTACTTCATGGTTGCCTCGGCGTGAACCATAAGAGTTAAAATCTTTGCGATCGATTCCATGATCTGCTAGATACTTACCTGCTGGAGAATCAACTTTGATATTTCCCGCAGGAGAGATGTGATCTGTGGTCACAGAGTCACCCAAAATCGCAAGCACTCGAGCATTTGCAATATCTACTACTGGAGTTGGTTGCTTTGGCATTGCATCAAAGTAGGGCGGCTTTCGAACGTAGGTAGATTTCGGATCCCATTCAAAAACTTTGCCTGTTGGAGTTGCAAGCGACTTCCAACGATGATCGCCATCAAAGACCGAGGCATAATCTTTTGTAAACATGGCTGAAGAAATTGATGATTCGATAACGCTTTGAATCTCCGCAGGGGTTGGCCAGATATCAGCTAAGAAAACATCGGATCCGTTTTGATCTTTTCCTAAGGAGTCCTTTTCGAAATCGTGATCCATTGTTCCAGCGATTGCATATGCAACAACTAAGGGAGGCGATGCCAAGTAGTTCATCTTTACATCTGGGCTAATTCGACCTTCAAAGTTGCGATTACCCGACAAAACTGCCGTGACTGCTAAGTCGCCATCATTGACGGCTTTACTTATCTCAACTGGAAGCGGGCCTGAGTTTCCGATACAGGTTACACAGCCATAACCAACTAAGTTAAAGCCAAGGGCTTCCATGTATTTAGTTAAATCTGCGCGATCGTAATAATCGGTAACAACTTTAGATCCTGGTGCTAACGTTGTTTTGACCCAAGGCTTGGATTTAAGCCCCTTTTCAACTGCCTTTTTAGCAAGTAATGCTGCACCAATCATTACTGAGGGATTTGAAGTGTTAGTACATGAGGTAATGGATGCGATTACAACATCGCCATTCTTAACACGAGTATTTCCAGCAGCTACATCACCTTTTTGAGTCTTATCTGAATAATAAGAAGGCACAATTTTCTCAAATGCTGCCTTTGAATCACTCAGTGAAATGCGATCTTGCGGACGCTTTGGTCCAGCAATAGAAGGTACGACAGTTGATAAATCCAACTCCACCTGTTCAGAAAAACGTGGCTCGATTGATGGGTCATGCCACAAACCCTGAACCTTGGCATAGGACTCAACGAGTGCAACTTGTTCATCGGTACGCCCAGTTAGTCGCAAATAACGTAAAGCTTCTTCATCAATTGGGAAAATCGCACAAGTAGAACCGTATTCGGGGCTCATATTTCCGATTGTGGTTCGGTTGGCCATAGGTACTGCTGTCACTCCAGGGCCATAGAACTCTACAAACTTTCCAACCACGCCGTGCTTGCGCAAAATTTCGGTGATTGTAAGTGCCATATCAGTTGCAGTTGTTCCAAGTGGAAGTTGGCCCGTTAATTTAAAACCAACTACGCGAGGAATTAACATTGAAACTGGCTGACCCAGAAGCGCCGCTTCGGCTTCAATTCCACCCACTCCCCAACCAAGCACTCCAAGACCGTTGACCATTGTGGTGTGTGAATCTGTTCCAACGACAGTATCTGGATAGGCGCGCAATACGCCATTAACGGTACGAGTCATAACTACGCGTGCTAAATATTCAATATTTACCTGGTGAACAATTCCAGTTCCTGGTGGAACAACTTTGAACTCATCAAAGGCAGTCTGACCCCAACGCAAGAAACGATAACGCTCTTGGTTACGCTCATACTCAATATCGGTGTTTTTCTCAAAAGCATCTTTGGTTCCAAAAACATCTGCAATG
>CAINSH010000191.1 GCA_903852955.1 uncultured Actinomycetes bacterium
CTAATAACGCTCCACCAGCTAAGGTCGGTTCAACTAAACGTGGGATATTTTGATCAGCTAAACGTTGACCGTGATCGGCATGAATAGTTGTGATAGTTCCAAGGATCCCGCTAGCAATAATTTCACGAACTTTTGCGTAATGTGGCAAAAACCTTGCCCACATAGCTTCCAAAAGCGCGACATTATTTTTTTGTGCAGCATCAACCATTGCACGAACTTCTGGCGCATTGACTGCAAAAGGTTTTTCACAAAGAACTGGTTTGCCGGCATTGAGCGCTTCAATGACATTGTCTCGATGTGAAGGATGGGGAGTGGCAACATAAACTGCATCAATTTCTTTATCTGCAACTAGTTCTGAATAAGATCCATATGCAATCGCGCCGGGATATTTATCTGCAAATGATTGCGCAGTTGCCAATGACCGTGAACCAATTGCAGCGACCATATGTCCTTCAAGGAGTGATAGATCTTTAGCAAAGGCGTGGGCAATTCCACCGGTGCCAATAATTCCCCATTTAAAACTGCTCATAGTTCAACTCCATCATCTTCGTGATAACCGCGACGTGACCATTTGATAATTGCTTTTTTTGCCTGTAGAAAACTCTGTTTCAGCGTCAAACGTGGAGGGTTGGGCGCTTTAAATTTTTGCGTTTGATCAATCAAATCGAGTTCTTCTAGGTAAGTAGTAGGGGAGGACTCATCCAGCGAAAGGCCTGAGACAATCGATTCAAATTCACTACGGATCAGTTCTTCTTCATCGAAGCCGTCGTGGCCAGGGCCTGGTTTGCTCACCCCCCGATAGTGTCATATTTGGCAATAGCCAGTAAATTAGAGACATGTTGAGCAACCTGCCTTACGGAACTTTGCGTGCTTTTCTGACGCCATTTCTGATGGCTGGATTTCGTCCAAAAGTTAAGGGACTTAGAAATGTTCCAGCTAAAGGCCCGGTAATCATCGCCTCAAACCATCTTTCTTTTAGTGATTCAATTTTTATGCCACTTGTCGTGCCTCGCAAAGTAACTTTTCTTGCAAAAAGTGAATACTTCACTTCACCTGGACCTAAAGGTCTATTGAAAAAACTTACATTTATCGCACTCGGTCAAGTTCCAGTTGATCGCTCAGGTGGGCGCCGCAGCGAGGCGGCGTTAATCACAGGTCTAAAAGTTCTAGCAGAAGGTGATTGCCTAGGAATTTATCCAGAAGGAACTCGTAGCCCCGATGGGCGTTTATATAAGGGGCGCTCAGGTATTGCCCGACTTGCGATTGAATCGGGCGCACCAGTTATTCCAGTTGCAATGTTTAATACTGACAAAATCCAACCTACTGGAAAAGTAATTCCAAATCTTCATCGAGTGGGCATGAGCTTTGGAAAGCCAATGTATTTTGATGGTGATTCAACCGATCTCTTGCACCTTCGTGATGTAACAGATCAGATTATGAATCAGATTCAGTCAATGTCAGGTCAAGAATATGTAGATACCTACGCACCTAAAAAATCAAAACCAGACGAAATTAATGTTGCTGGCGAGGAAGATTAAAGAAGATCTAAAGCATTTCGTGTTGTAAGAAATGTACATGTTTGACATGTAGAGCCAGCTTCGGGAATGTCACCTTCAAGGACAGTGATGAAATCTGCAATCACTGACATGAAGTTATCGTGATCTCGTTCCACTGGAACATATTTTTGATAAACACCAAAGCCTGCACTTGCGGGGTTATCTCCAACGGTATGGGTTGGCTTCCATACTAAAAGACCCATGCTGGCAACTTCTACAGATTTTCCAGCAGCTGGGTTTTCTAAAGCAAAAGCATAAGCTTCAAGCTGAGGGGAATAGAAAGCACCGCTATCTCGATCAGAGTCTGAAACTTTACAATCAATTAAACCTGCTGTGCCATCCTCATTTGTAGACACAAGATCGTATTTTCCTAATATGCGCCAGCGAGTATCTTGCCCATTTACTTGAATTGGTTTGCTCTTTACGAACTCTCCCCATTTAGTAACTTTGCCTGGCCGAAGCGAAGGATCGATGCTTGGCATATCGGCGTTTTGAAAATATTCCTCTTGAAGCGATGAGAAAGTGCCCACAAGTGGCATGACCATAGGGGCGCTCACTTTGTACCAGTATTTAACCCAGAGGCAACGTTTGCACGTAGATAGCCCAAAAGTTAAATCGGAAGGTGAGATATTTTCGCGGGCTGGCTTAAGTGGTTTTTTCATAAGGGCAATTGTGTCGCTAGATACTGACAATTGCTAAGAACAAAACGGAAAGGCCCAGCAAACACATAATGATTCCGCCCGTTGCGCGAAGCTTTACCAGTCGGCTCGCATCCTTTGCCAGCCAAGCCCGCGCCGTTCCGGCCAATAAACCCCACGAGCCATCTGAGATGAAGGCAAGAGCTGAAAATATCGCTCCGAGCAAAATGAGCTGGGCCGTAATGTGACCTTTGTCGCGATCGATAAATTGCGGCAGAACTGCGGCGTAAAAAACTATCGCCTTGGGGTTTAACGCACCGACCCAAAAACCATCTCGCATTGAGCGAAGTGCGCGCGGTGCTACATCACCTTGATTTGTCATATCTGCAGCGTGAATTTTGCGATGCTTGATGGCATCAAGGCCTAAGTAGATTAAGTAAAGCCCACCACCCCATTGCACAGCGGTGTATGCAAGATCTGAACGTTGCAAAATTGGACCAAGTCCAAGGGCAACAAATACGGATAAAACAAAAGAACCTGTGACATTTCCTGCAACTGTAAAAACTGCAACCTTGCGACCCCAGGCGATGGCCCGAGCGATTACGAA
>CAINSH010000192.1 GCA_903852955.1 uncultured Actinomycetes bacterium
CCGTGAGAAACAGTGGAACAGTTACATAGATTTACCGTGTATAATTGGGTTTAACAAGCGACGAATTGGCCATAGGGGCTACCTACGGATCAGAAGGTTAGGGGTTCGAATCCCTTCGCGCGCACAAGTTAAGCTCTCGGTGCCTTTCACACCGGGGGCTTTTCTTCTTTATTCCTTCTGAAAAATCTAAATTACCTGATTAATCTAATTAGTCTGTTATGTAGATAACGTTATCTACTTCACGAACAGTTAATCGATCAAGCGCATAAGAGGCGGGGCCACGCAACACTGCCCCATTTTTCGGATCAAAGAGTGCGCTATGACAGGGGCAAAGCAAACCTTCAGGGGCTATCCCAACTATGCAACCTTTGTGAGGACATGTCGCATCCATGGCAATCAAATTCTCTGAATTTCGCACGAGGATATATGTAGTCTCATTACCGTAACGATTTTTTGCTACAAACGATTTTGTTGAATTATTTGGAACGTCTGATGACTTAGCAACAGGGATTTCAATTTTTGATGTAACAATCGGTTCACGCGAGGCTGTTGGTGAACTCGATGGCGAAGGTGTCGGCGTTCGAGATGCGCTGGGAGACGCAATCGCGATGGCCTTACCCGAATCCCATATTAAAACTGTTTTTCCTTTACTTTTTCCTTTGATGCAGGTGTAACGCTTACCCTTAAAAACAGTAGTTTGCCCTAGGAAGCGAGGCTTAACTGGAGGCGTGAGAGCTGCAAAGGCGGGCAACGCCATGGTGACGAAGGCGGAAACCAGACCAAAACCGAAAAGCCGCCTAGAAAAAATATTCATAGGAAATTCTATTTCAAAAAAGTTAACGTAGCATGAATTCAATCTAAATTGATTGGCTTGAATACAGCCATCTATTCATTTTAAGTTTTATAAATCTTTGCTTACAGAATACTTCCACTCTATTTGAAAATGAGACTATTCAACACAAAGTAGTTTCAATAGAGCTACGACCATAATCCATGAGACAAGGGAAAACCATGAAAGCTCGTTATAAGATCGTGGCAACAGTTGCAATTGTTGCAACTGTTGCTGGATCGGCAGTAGCAAATTCCGTACTTTCAAAACCGGAATACATTACTGCCTCAACAAGTGCAGCAACCATTAAGCCTCTTGCGTACGCGGGAGATACTATTACTGGACTCACAATCGAAGGCATTCCTGATGGAATGGGTGCTTATCGCAATGAAGATGGAACTATCACACTTCTTTCAGTACACGAAGTTCCTTCATATGGCGCAATCGGAGCGCTTGCAAAGGCTGCAGACAAAGACAAAATAATTCAAGGCGTATCAATCACAAAAATGATTTTGAACAAACAAGGAACTCGCGTGTCAAGCGCTTCAGACTTTGTTAAATCATGGAGTTTCTACAACTACAACACAAAGCAGTATCAGAACACAGCCCTTGGTGCTGCGCCAAAAACACAAACTTTGGGTATGGACAATTTCATTAGTCGCTTCTGCTCGGCAACCCTGGTCCAATCTGGTGGCCTCTCATTTAAGAATGGGTCAACTACTTATGGATACGAAGGTCCTGTATTCCTATCTGGTGAAGAAGACGGCGATAGTGGATATGGAAGAGCTTTCGCATTTGATATGAATGGTAACGGAATCAATCTTCCAAGAATGGGATTAGCATCTTGGGAGAACTTGATGCCAAACCTTAAGCCAGGAATGAACACTGTTGTTATGGGTAACGAAGATGGTTCAGCGACCGATTCTCAACTCTTTATGTATGTTGGAACAAAGACAACTGAAGGAACTTTTGCGGACAAGGCTGGCCTGACAAATGGTGAAACCCATGTCATGACAATCCCAGATATTGCTAATGACAACGCTTTCCGCGCAAAATATGGAAAGAACAAAGCTGTTGATGTGACATTCACGAAGACAATTTGGGACGCTGATATGAAGACTCAGCAAGTTGATCATGCGGCAAAAGGCACAGAAATGTCACGAGTTGAAGATGGACAATGGGATCCAACGAATCCAAATGTCTTCTACTTTGTGACCACTGAATCAAATAAAGATCCAGGTGCAACAAAGCCAAATCCAGCTACACCAAGCGTTTCACGTGATGGTGGCGGATTCTGGAGACTCACATTTGTTGATGGCCAAAAGCCTGAACTAGGAGCGAAGCTCGAACTACTTCTAGATGGTTCAGAAGAGCCTTTCTTGAGCAAGCCAGATAACATGACGATTACATCCGAAGGTATCGTCTTGCTACAAGAAGATCCAGGTGCCAATGCTCATCGGGCACGCATCATTGCCTTCCGCCCTAAGGATGGAAAGCTAGCAGAAGTTGCGCAGTTTAATTCAAACTACTTTGCAACAGGTGCATCAGAATTCATGACTATTGATGAGGAATCATCAGGAATTATTGACGTAACTTCACTGCTTGCTAAGCCTGGTGATAAAACTAAGTATTTCTACTTCAATACTCAAGTGCACACAACTGGCGCATATACAGCGCGTCCAGATCTGACCACAAAGAGTAAAAACGGTATTCTAAAGTTCAATCAAAAGACACTTGAAGGCGGTGCGTTTTACAGCCTCGCAATCTCTGATTGGAATACTGTCTTCGGATCATAATCTAAGCGATTAAAAAGAAAGACCCTGCTCCTTGTTGAGCAGGGTCTTTCTTTATTCAAAAAAGTAGCCAGACAAAAAATTATTTGACCGTAAACACAATTTCTTTTGACATCGTAGTTACTAACTTTGGCTTCAGTACGGTCAAACGTGCAATAAATGTATATTTTCCTTTTGAGAAGGCCGGAGCAGTTACTTTATCCCCATATTCATTTACAAAGCTCTTTTCTTTTCCACAAAAAACCATTTCTTTTTTACCCACCCAAGCATCTTTACCTTGAGCACCAATACCATTTCCTGGTTGTACATAAATCGACTGAGTTTCATTATTATCTTTGGAATACAAGCCAAACATTACATATGCATTTGGGTAAATCACTGACTTATCAATTTTATATTTAATATAAACCTCTTCACACCCATTTTGATCCAAGGTTACTAAATTAGTAAGTGTGTATGAAACCGAAACCTTCTTGTTAGTGACAATTTTTCCTGTCATAGTGGCAGCGTGTGCGGGCAAAAAATTGCATCCAAGAAGGATAAGTACAAGTGCAAAAACACGTTTCTTCATAGTCAGAGCATAAAATTTGTTAAAGCACCTGTCAAAAGAAATCCATAAGCGAATATGAATAAAAGATTAACAGAATAAGTATTCTTCCTCCAATTAATGCATTACATTTATTGGGTGAAACCTGGTGCTTTTTTTGTAATTGGAAGTGTTTTGGCATTATCTAGTGTTGTGCCTTCGCACGCTCACACCAATGGTGCGGCTAATGTTCATGAAGTCGCACAAGAAATCGCACCGAAAGCCGTTCTGGAAATTGAGAAAGATCCAACTGGCGGATTTAATGTCCACGTTGAAACTAGTAACTTTTTGTGGAGTCCAGAAATGGCTTCAAAAAAACACATTGAAGGCCACGGCCATGCACACGTGTATCTGGACGGAAGAAAAATCATGCGAATTTATAGTGAATGGTTTCACCTTAACCCATATCAATTTGCTACAAAACCTGGTGAACAACTGTTGACAATTGAATTTGTCGGCAACGATCACGCCCCATACACAATTAAAGGGTTACCGGCTGGGGCAGAGCAAATAGTCGACGTTCCTGGCGATGAGATTGCACCCAGTCCAAGCGACAAGAATCCAATTCCCACAAGAACTATTATCTTGTCAGTTTTCGTTTTAGCCGGTGTATTTTTTATAACTAGAAGAGTCAAGGTTTTCTATACCCACCCTTGAATATAGTTTTCCTTTAAGGGTACAGGCCGCGCAATCTATGGGCTTCGGCAACACGGGCAACACCGATCATGTGTGCAGCTTCGCGCCACGAAACTCTTTTGTCTTTAGCCATATGTTCAACTTCTCTAAATGATTTCATCATGATGTCATTAAGATTTTGTTTTACTTCCTCTGCGCTCCAGAAATAGTTTTGCTTGTCTTGGACCCATTCAAAGTAAGAAACGATTACACCGCCAGAGTTAGCCAAAATATCGGGAACTACCAGGATTCGCTTTTCGTTAATGATTTGATCTCCACCAGGCGTTGTTGGTGCATTTGCGCCTTCAACAATAATTTTTGCCTTAATACCATCGGCAGTTTTTTCAGTGATTGAATCAGCAAGTGCTGCAGGAATGAGAACATCGACATCTAAATGCAAAAGCTCTTGCTGGGTTAAAACATCAGTTCCCGGCATATTTAAATTGCCATTGGCTAAGAAATAGCTCCAAAGATCGGCTACTGAAGAAAACCCTTTAACACCACCACTTACATCACTTACCGCGACAACTTTTAGCCCAAGTTTTTCCAGAGCAATCGCAGCCCAGTAACCAACTTTGCCAAACCCTTGAATCGCAACGGTTGCACCCTGTGGATCGATTCCCTTAACGCGCAGCGCTTCTATTGTTGAAATTGCAACACCATCGCCAGTTGCCGAGGTTCTTCCTAACGAACCACCTAAAACAATTGGTTTGCCAGTAACTACTCCAGGAACAGAAAAACCTGCATTAACTGAATAGGTATCCATCATCCAGGCCATATTGCGCTCATCGGTTCCTACATCTGGTGCAGGAATATCGCGCTCTGGTCCGATGATGGGCAAAATTTCAGATGTGTATCGACGTGTTAAACGTTCATTTTCAGCAAGTGAAAGCGATTGCGCATCAACTGCTATCCCACCTTTTGCTCCACCATAAGGAAGATTTGTAAGTGCGCATTTCCACGTCATCAACATGGCAAGGGCTACGGTTTCATCCATATCTATATCAGGATGAAAGCGGACTCCGCCTTTCGAAGGACCACGTGTTGTTGAATACTGAACACGGAAACCTTTATACATTTCAACATTGCCATTATCTCTGCGAAGCGGAACCGCAACTTCGAGAATTCTTCTGGGGGTTGAAAGGGTTTGCCAATCATTTTCGGTAAGTTCTAGTAGTTCAACGGCCCGGCGAAGTTGTGCTCGGGCGGTTTGAAGAGCTGACTCCGTTGTCATTTTCTTCTTTCCTGTTAATTAAGTTTTATTGGATTAGATCTATTTAAAGCCCTTGCGCTTTAACTCTGGATTATTTTCACCCCATTCAGCAAAATAATCGCGATTGCAACAAGAATACCAAGGGCCCGCGTCGGCATTTTCCCAACTAATCGAGCTGCGATTGGTGCAACCAAAGTGCCACCAAGAGCCAAACCCCCAACTGTTGCCCAGTTGATATCAATACGGTTGAAGTTAGCTAAAAAGCCAACACTTGCAGAGATGGCAACAACAAATTCGGCCGCACTGACTGTGCCAATTACTTTGCGTGGTTCGGTCGCAGTAGTAGTGATCAAAGTTGGTGTTACCAA
>CAINSH010000193.1 GCA_903852955.1 uncultured Actinomycetes bacterium
CTCCATACCGAGCTGCTTTGCTAACTCGTGTACGCGGACCTTTGACACTTTTTCCCCTGTCTTGGCCCGCATGAAACTTTACATGCAAGCCCTAGTTGAACGACCTCATAGTTCTAACGAGCTCATTTGAGTTTCATATCTTTCATATCCATTTCAGTAGCGCCAATTTCTTAGCGGTTATGCAATGCCCCATGGTACCCAAAGTTGGGCCCCTTTACACAATGCGATTAAGGCAAGACTGGATTGTCGGGGTGAATATCGATTCGCCAGCCCGTTAAACGTGCGGCTAGACGGGCGTTTTGTCCATCTTTACCGATTGCAAGAGAAAGCTGGTAATCAGGGACAACTACTTTGGCGCATCGTCCGGCTAAATCAGTTATCTCTACCGATGAAGTTTTGGCTGGGGCTAAAGCATTTCCAACAAAAGCTGCAGGATCTTCTGACCAATCAACTATGTCGATTTTCTCCCCGTGGAGTTCATCCATAACTGCACGGGCACGGGCACCTAGAGGTCCGATCAAAGATCCTTTTGAACTTACTCCTGCTCGATGTGAGCGCACGGCAATTTTACTGCGATGTCCGGCTTCGCGAGCAACAGCCATTATTTCTACGATGCGATCTTTAATCTCTGGAACTTCAAGGGCGAATAACTGTTTCACTAAAGCTGGATGGCTGCGAGATAACATTATTTCAGGGCCTTTTAAGCCTTGTTTAACTTCAACAACAAAACACTTTATTCGATCACCGTGATTATAAACTTCACCAGGAACTTGTTCTTGTGGCGGAATTCTTCCTTCAAAACGTCCTAGGTTGACGTTAATCATCTTGGGATCTCGGCCTTGCTGAACAACGCCAGAAATAACATCGCCAACATTTGCAGTGAACTCGGCAACAATTGATGCATCGTTAGTTTCGCGCATCTTCATTTTAATTACTTGGCGCGCGGTTGATGTTGCAACTCTTGAAAATCCTTCTGGCATATCTGCTTCATCGCCGATTTTTTCCCCAATTTCATTAAATTGCGGAATCAAAATCTGAATCTCACCAGTTTCGCGATCCAAGACAGCGTGTGCATAGCGCTTTGCTTCATCAGTCTGGTTGTAGGCAGTTAGTACACCAACTTCGATGGCTTGGATTAACTGTTCTAGAGGTATGCCTTTTTCATTAGTTAAAGCTATAAGTGCTGACATCTCTACATGCATTAGTTTTCATCCTTGCGGTTAAATTCAATTTCAACAACTGCACGTTTGATATCTGCAAAAGCAATCTCATGGTTTTTCATTCGCCCTTTGATGTTTTCTACAAGCTGAGCATGCGAATCGTTAAATTCATTAAGGCGCGCAGTTATAACGTTGCCATCATTTAACGTAATCTTGATTAAGCGAGTTAAATTCTTAGTCCAGTGGCGAGGCAAAGTGAGCGGACGATCTACGCCGGGCGAAGTTACCTCAAGAGTAAAAGCTTCTTCGCCCATAACTGGTGCTTGGTCCAAAATTTCAGAAATTACGCGAGAAACAGAAGTGACTTCATCCATATTCAAAGGTTTTATGCCATCAACAACGCAAATTACTGTGCGGTGGTTGCCTGGACTAGTGATTTGAACTTCATCTAAGAAGAAACCCGCGTTTTCTACAGCTGGGGTGAGAAGTTCTAGAAGTGAATCCTTAAGCGCCATATCTGTTTCTGCTTTCTTATTAAGTTGTGAAGTAAATTGTAACTAGATAGATGCAAAAGTATCAAACCCGACTTTAATAATGAGGGCAACGGTTACTAATAGGAATACCTTGCGCACCAGATTCGAACCACCACGAATAGCTAACCGTGAACCGATAACTGCGCCGGTCACATTTGCCACACCAAGTAATAGACCCAACTGCCATAAAACTGCCCCATGAATCCCAAATACTAAAATCGCTCCAATATTTGTTGAAACATTGACAACCTTGGCAATTGCAGACGCGGTTATAAATGCATAACCAAGTGATGCCACCAAAATCAACATCAAAAAAGATCCAGTTCCTGGGCCAAAGATTCCATCGTAGAAACCGATGATTACTCCTGCAGCAATTGAAATCTGAATCCGTCTTGTTGATTCATGACGTAAAAGTTCGATTTTGCCCAAATCAGGTTTTAACCATGTATAAATCGCCACCACAATTAAAAGTACTAAAACTATGGGGCGCATGCTCTTAGTCGGAATTTGGGAAGCAAGTGATGCTCCAGCAGCTGATCCAATAAAGGCAGGCAATGCCATTGCAACTAAGACCTTGGGATCAGGTTTTATCTGGCGGCGATATAACGCTGCTGCCGTGGTTGTTCCAAAGACTGAAGCCAATTTATTTGTACCTAGCACGGTGACAGTTTCGGTCTTTGGAAGGCCAATTAATAAAGCCGGAAGTTGTATTAATCCCCCACCACCAGCAATTGAATCTACAAAACCTGCAAAAAATGATGCACAGAGCAGAAACAATCCTGCGGTAACAGTTAAGTCTGCAAACACTTTTCTAAGCTAGAAGTTTCGTGATTGCTGAAACTGCATCGGCGAGCAAAACTTCGCTCTTTTCACCGCTTCTGCGGACGCGAACTTCAACTTTTCCTTCAGCAAGAGCTTTGCCTACAACAACGATAATTGGATTACCAATGAGTTCAGCATCTTTAAACTTAACGCCAGCACTTGCATCTCGGCGATCATCGAGCATGACAGTGATTCCTGCGGATTCAAGTTTGTTGCCGATTTCAAGAGCGGTATCAAAAGGAAGATCTTCTTTACCGGTTGCAACTATGTGCACCTTGGCAGGGGCGATTTCCTCCGGCCAATTAAGTCCAATTTCATCACTTGTTTGTTCGGCAATCGCAGCTACTGCGCGCGAAACCCCAATTCCATATGAGCCCATGGTGACAACTTGAGACTTACCATTGTGATCTAACACAGTAAGGCTTAATGCTTCGGCATATTTGCGACCTAATTGGAAAATATGGCCAATCTCAATCGCGCGATCAATGACGATTTCAGTATTACATTCTGGGCAAGCATCTCCTGCGCGGACTTCAGCAGCTTCAACATATGCATCTGGCGTGAAATCTCGCCCATTTACAACAAAACGAGCATGTCGATCTTTTTTGTTTGCTCCACTTATCCAAGAAGTTCCTGGAGCAACTCGTGGGTCAGCAAGAACACGTATTCCAGATTTAGTCGCATCCTGTGGTCCGATATACCCCTTAACTAATGATGGGTGCTTCGCAAAATCGGCTTCCTCGAATACTCGCAGTTCATGCACGCCACCAAGATTTTCTTGCAAGCGCTTCAAATCAACTTCACGGTCCCCTGGTACTAAAACAGCGATTGGCTTTCCATCAGCTACAAGCATGATGTTTTTCAAAGTATCAGCTGCGGTATATCCCCCACCGAATTTTTCATTAAGCACCTCAACAAGTGAATCGATTGTTGGTGTGTTTGGAGTGTCTAACTCTTCTAGTGCAGGTGTTGTGCTCGCATCTCCCGGTGCAATTTTAGTAACCATTGCTTCGACGTTTGCCGCAAACCCACACTTTGGGCATAGGACATAAGTATCTTCACCTGTTGAACATGGTGCTAAAAACTCCTCTGATTTCGAGCCACCCATCGCACCAGATACTGCTTTAACGATGTTGTATTTCATTCCTAAACGGTTAAAGCAGCTAATGTAAGCATCACGATGTTTTTGGTATGAAGTTTCTAACCCTGCATCATCGATATCAAAAGAGTATGAATCCTTCATGACAAATTCACGACCGCGAATGATTCCACTGCGTGGCCTTGCTTCATCACGATATTTAGTTTGAATTTGATAGATTGAAAGCGGTAAATCTTTGTACGAGGAGTATTCGCCCTTGACCATCAAAGTAAACATTTCCTCATGAGTTGGGCCTAATAAATAGTCGCCGCCTTTGCGATCTTGTAAGCGGAAAAGCGCTGGTCCGTATTCGTCCCAGCGATTTGTTGCCTCATAAGCTTCACGTGGCAAAAGTGCAGGAAAATGGACCTCTTGAAAGCCAGCTTGATCCATTTCTTGGCGGATGACGTTTTCAACGTTGCGTAAAGTAATGACGCCTAATGGAAGCCAAGAATAAATGCCTGCAGCAATTCGGCGGATATAGCCAGCACGTACTAATAAGCGGTGGCTTGCAACTTCAGCATCGGCCGGATCATCACGAAGCGTACGCAAAAAAAGCGTAGACATTTTTAACATAGAGTGAGCCTATCGAACATCAACTGAAGGCTGCCCAGAAGCAACGCCTGCGGCCTCCATTTCTTCAGCCAAACGCATAGCTTCTTCAATTAAAGTTTCAACGATTTGTGATTCAGGGACAGTTTTAATGACAACGCCTTTAACAAATATCTGACCCTTACCATTTCCAGAAGCAACACCAAGATCGGCTTCACGCGCTTCACCTGGACCATTTACGACACAGCCCATTACTGCAACGCGAAGCGGGACGTTCATTCCCTGTAAGCCGGCTTGAACTTTTTCAGCCAATGTATACACATCAACTTGAGCGCGACCACATGATGGGCACGAAACGATTTCAAGTTTGCGTTGACGTAAGTTAAGAGATTCAAGAATTGAGATTCCAACCTTAACTTCTTCAACGGGTGGTGCAGAAAGTGAAACTCGAATTGTGTCGCCAATTCCCTCAGCTAACAAAATTCCAAATGCTGTTGCAGATTTAATTGTGCCTTGGAAAATCGGTCCAGCTTCTGTAACACCAAGGTGTAACGGGTAATCACACTTTGCCGCCAAGATTCGATATGCATTTACCATCGTTACAGGATCATGATGCTTGACTGAGATTTTGATGTTAGAAAAGCCATGCTCTTCAAAAAGCGATGCTTCCCACAGTGCAGATTCGGCAAGAGCTTCAGGAGTTGCTTTGCCATACTTTGCAAGTAGCCGTGGATCAAGCGAACCGGCATTTACTCCGATACGAATCGGGATTCCGGCATCTCCTGCAGCTTTTGCAACTTCTTTAACTTTGTCATCAAATTGTTTGATATTGCCTGGGTTTACGCGAACCGCAGCGCACCCGGCATCAATGGCTGCAAAAATATACTTTGGTTGAAAGTGAATATCTGCGATTACTGGAATCTGTGATTTCTTTGCAATCTGAGCCAAAGCATCTGCATCATCTTGACTAGGCACTGCAACTCTGACTATTTGGCAACCAGATGCTGTTAGCTCGGCAATCTGTTGCAACGTTGCATTCACATCGGCAGTAAGAGTTGTACACATAGATTGCACGCTTACAGGTGCGCCACTTCCGACAGCAACATTTCCAACCATCATCTGACGTGTTTTTCGACGAGGCGCTAGCGTTGGCAAAGGTGCGCTTGGAATTCCCAGATCAACCATGGCGCTATTGTGCCGTATCAAGCCTGGTTGCGCTAAAGATTAAGAATGACTGGATTAACAATGTCTGCCACTAAGAGCAGCACAGTAAGAGCTGCCAAAATGACAAATACGACCATGGTGATTGGGGTCAGCAAGGTCACATCAATTGCAGCAGGACGTGGGCGGCCGCGCAAACGTGCGTAAAAAGCGCGGAGTTCATCAGCGATAGCTACCGCCATGTGCCCACCATCTAAAGGCAATATAGGCAGAAGATTAAAAAGACCAACAAATATATTCAGGCTTGCGATAATTAAAATAAAAGTTGAGAGACGCTCTGTTATGGATAGAGCTTCACTTCCAATTGCTTGACCCGAGACTCGTGCTACACCAACAACACCTACCAAACCATTAGGGTCGCGTTTTTCTCCACCAACGGTTTGCCCCCATAGCGCTGGAATTTTGGAGGGAAGTTTTGTTAAAGACTTAGCACTTTCAACTAAAAATGACTTGGTAACAGTTGCTGAATTCTTAATGGCAGTAATTGGATTTGAACGCTTTAAGCCGACTTCGTTAATGATGCCAAGTACGTATCGCTTTTCCCCATCGATTACTTCTGATCTAGCTGATGCGGTAATTTGTAACTCATCTGCTCCGCGCTTGATAGTTAATGTCAAAGGCTTGCCTTGTGAATTTCGAATTACCTGTACATCGTCATACCAGCTAGTCACTTTCTTGTTATCGATGGCAGTAACTTCATCACCGGCCAATAGGCCTGCTTCTTGCGCTGCAGATCCCTTAACAACTTCACTAATTGTAGGTAGCAGTTGATTTGTTCCTACAAAGGCGAACAAAACAAAGAGCAGGAGATATCCCAGAACAAAGTGCAGAAAAGATCCTGCACCTAACACAATTAATTTACGAGCAGATGAAGCTTTATAGAATGCTCGACCTTCTTCACCTTCAGGCATTTGATCACCTGGGGTCATTCCCTCGATCTTGCAGTATCCACCTGCTGGAATTGCCTTAATTCCAAACTCTGTTTCACCGCGCTGTTTTGACCAGAGGCGTGCACCAAAACCTAAGAAAAATTCACTTACTTTCATTCCATAGTGTTTAGCGGTGAGGTAATGGCCAAACTCGTGAATCATGACAGAGAGAAGTAGCGCAATGACAAAAGCGAGGATTCCTAGGAGCTGCATTATGGAGCCAATCGTAGTAGGTGTGCCGAAGCACGAGCACGTGCATCTTCTTCGATTGCACTGACATCTGCTAAATCTCGCAGCGAACTCACAGAGTTTTTCTCTAACTCGGAAACCACGCTGGCAATCACCGTGATAATCGATTTGAATTCAATCTTTCCGGCAATAAATCCAGCAACTGCAACTTCATTGGCTGCATTAAAGATTGCCGGCAAAACGCCACCTGTTTGACCGCAGTGACGCGCTAATTCAATGCTTGGAAACTTGGCCGAGTTAATTGGCTCAAAACTCCAGTTATGTGAAACTGTCCAATCAATCGCAGTTGTAGCTTGAGGCAATCGATCTGGCCAATTAATTGCATAAGCAATTGCACCTTTCATATTTGGTGGGCTTGCTTGCGCAATTGTTGAACCGTCATTGAATTCGACTAATGAATGCACAACAGACTGAGGGTGGATAACTGCTTCAATCTGGGCATAGGGCATTCCAAATAAATAATGAGCCTCAATGATCTCAAGACCTTTATTAACAAGAGTTGCCGAGTTGATTGTCACGACTGCGCCCATTGACCAAGTTGGATGTTTCAGGGCGTCTTGCACAGAAATTCCATCTAAATGTGGACGATCTCTAAATGGCCCACCGCTTGCCGTCAGGATTAACTTATTAATTTCTGATTTCTTCCCAGCAAGTGAGCTTTGAAAAATTGCACTGTGCTCTGAATCAACGGGGATAATCTGTCCAGCTTGTGCTTTAGACATCACTAAATCACCAGCTGCAACCAGAGATTCTTTATTTGCAAGGGCTAAGACATTTCCAGCATCTAGCGCTGCCAAAGTCGGACCTAGGCCAATCGAACCTGTAATTCCATTAACAACTACATCGCATTTAATTCCTGCTAACTCCGTCGCAGCTAAATTGCCATCGATTACTGTTACCAATGGTAATGCGGCGCGAATTACTTCGGCGTTAGTTACTACTCCAACATATTGAACTTTAAATTTTATGGCCTGTTCAATTACTAGCTCTGGGTGCATGCCTGCACTAGAAATTGCGATTACTCTAAATAACCCAGGGTTACTTTCGATTACTTGCAAAGCCTGAGTACCAATTGAGCCAGTAGAGCCCAAAATAACTACATCACGCATTTATCGATCCAGAAGATTTTGTGTGGGTGAATATGTGGTTCCAGATCTGCGCTTTGCGATTGCGCTAAGCGCTTCGAGCACAACTCGGTTAGCCAAAATTGCTGTGATATCAGCACTATCAAAAGCTGGTGCGACTTCTACAACATCAATTCCTACAACTGGAAGTTCAAGACATATGCGGCGCACTGATTCCAATAGTTCACGGCTGGTCATGCCTCCAGGTTCTGGTGTTCCAGTACCTGGTGCCATTCCTGGATCAACTACATCGATATCTACTGACAAAAAGACGCCGTCGCATTGATCGGTCAAAATTGAAAACGATTCATCTAGGACTGTATTTAACCCACGATGATGAATTTCAGTCATCTCATAAGAACGCATCCCTTGATCGCGCATCCAATCAAGTGTCATTGAATCTGGCCAATAGCCACGCAAACCAAGTTGCAAGAATCTATCTCCGCGAACTGTGCCAGTATCAATTAATCGCCGCATCGGAGTTCCGTGGCCGACTAAAGCGCCCCATTGATCTTCGCCAGTATCTGCATGAGCATCAAAGTGAATCATTGAAATCTTACCCATGCCCCGATGGCGTGCGATGCCTGCAACATCGGCAGATGCGATTGAGTGATCTCCACCTAAAATAACTGGAATTGCTCCGGCGCGCGAAATCTTTTCAGTAGCTTGCGCCAGAACTTCAAGAGATGCAACTAAATCACTTCCTGGCATTAATAAGTCGCCAGCATCCACAACTTTCATCTCTTTTAATGAATCTATTCGAAGCGCTAAATGTGGGCGTTCGGCATCATGTGGCAGATAATCTCCACCGCGAATTGCTTGTGGGCCAAACTTTGCACCTGAACGATGTGAGGTTCCACTGTCAATTGGTGCACCAACAATCACAACATCAGCATCGGCATAAGTTGATTCAACATCTAGATCACAGCGCTCGATTCCAAGGAAAGTGAAATCTGGACCGTACATGTTGCCGTGATTAGTCATGGCTTAAGAATAGAGGTAAAG
>CAINSH010000194.1 GCA_903852955.1 uncultured Actinomycetes bacterium
ACAACGATTGGACATGAACGTCGGACAAATCCGTATCTAAAGAATTTTTCTAAAACGTCGAATAAGAATAAAGGGCGCTTCTAAATGAAGAAAGAGAAGATTCAAGCCCCTAAGGGAGTGAGTGAATACGTTCCTCCGCAATCTCGCGAATTTGAATGGGTACGTGAGGGACTTATTGCTCCCGCACGATTAGCTGGGTATTCACTTATGGAACTTCCTGTATTTGAAGACACGCAACTCTTTACACGAGGCGTCGGAGAATCTACCGATGTGGTCTCAAAAGAGATGTATACCTTTGAAGATCGCGGTGGTCGTTCAATTACTTTGCGCCCTGAAGGAACTGCAGGTGTTATGCGCGCGGTTATCGAACATGGTTTAGATAGAGGACAACTCCCATCCAAACTTTGGTACTCCGGTGCATTCTTTAGGGCTGAACGTCCTCAAGCTGGTCGTTATCGACAGTTTTATCAAGTGGGAATAGAGGCTATCGGCCTAGATGATCCGGCAATCGATGCAGAAGTAATTGCGATTGCAGATGCAGGATTCAAAGCGATTGGTTTACGAAAATATCGTTTGGATATTACGTCTTTGGGCGATGCCCAATCAAGAGCTGCCCACCGCGTTGATTTAGTTAAATATATTGCTGGTTTAAATCTAGATGAGGCTACTCAACTGCGTGCAGCGTTGAACCCACTTCGCTTATTTGACGATAAGCGCCCAGAGGTGCAAAAGGCGATGCAGGATGCACCGTTGCTGCTTGATTATTTAAGTGAAAATGCAAAGAAACACTTTGATCAAGTTAAAACCTATTTGGATGTGTTAGGGATTTCTTACACACTTAACCCGCGCATGGTCCGAGGTTTGGATTACTACACCGGAACTACTTTCGAATTCGTTCACGAACTTTTAGGCGCACAGTCTGGCATCGGCGGCGGTGGCCGCTATGACGGATTGATGTCAGAACTTGGCGGTCAAGAGCTATCCGGAATTGGTTTTGGGCTCGGAGTAGATCGTGCCCTTTTGGCTGCAGAGGCCGAAGAAGTAATTGATAGTCAATCTTTCGTTTCAGATCTTTTCATTATTCCTCTAGGTGAGGCTGCAAAGCAGAAGGCGCTTACTATCGCTGCAACAATCCGAACCGCTGGAAAAACAGTAGAAATTGCCTTTGGCGACCGAGCTTTGAAGGGTGCAATGAAAGGGGCAGACAAGAGCGGGGCGCGATACGTAGTAGTTCTTGGTGATTCAGAGATAGCTTCTGCAACCGTGGAGCTGAAGGAAATGAAAAGCGGTGCAACTTCATCAGTTAAGATTGACTCATTAATCAGCGCACTTTAGAAATAGGGATGTAAAACCAAATCATGTTAAGAACTCACGATGCAGGCTCGTTGCGCAAAACCAATGTTGGCCAAACGGTAACTTTGGCAGGTTGGGTAGCCAGGCGTCGAGATCATGGCGGCGTTGCATTTATTGACCTACGTGATGCATCAGGTTCAGTCCAAGTTGTAATCCGAGATGAAAAAATTGCAGGCTCATTGCGAGCAGAGTGGTGTTTGTTAATTACAGGTGAAGTCCTGGCGCGTCCGGCTGGAAATGAAAATCTCAATCTTCCAACTGGGGAAATCGAAATCATGGGTGATCACGTTGTAGTGCTTAGCGAGTCGGCACCTTTGCCTTTCCCTGTTGATTCTGGAAATGATTCAGATATCAGCGAAGAAGTGCGTCTTAAGTTCCGCTACCTCGATCTTCGTCGCGAAAAGCCTGCTGCAAATCTTAGACTCCGTTCAAAGGTGACTTCCACGATTCGTCGCGTCATGGAGGAGGAAGCTTTTCTTGAAATTGAAACCCCTTATCTGACCAGATCTACACCTGAAGGTGCCCGTGACTTTTTAGTGCCAGTTCGTTTGCAACCCGGAAGTTGGTATGCACTTCCTCAATCACCTCAACTTTTTAAGCAGTTATTAATGGTTGCAGGAATGGAAAAGTATTATCAAATTGCACGTTGTTTCCGTGATGAAGATTTTCGTGCTGACCGCCAACCTGAATTTACCCAATTAGATATTGAGATGTCTTTTATTGATCAAGAGGATATTTTGGCAGTTGCCGAAAAGATTGTGGCAAAAGTTTGGCAAGAGGCCGTTGGATATACGATTCCACTTCCGTTGCAACGAATGACATATGCAGATGCCATGAATCGCTACGGATCAGACAAACCAGATTTGCGTTTTGCTTACGAGTTAGTAGAACAAACACAATACTTCGCGAACACAACGTTCCGTGTGTTCCAAGCACCATATGTTGGAAGCGTTGTAATGCCCGGTGGTGCTGATTCTCCACGTCGAGAGTTAGATGCTTGGCAAGATTGGGCTAAAGCTCGCGGAGCAAAGGGGTTGGCCTATATTTTGGTTAACCTAGATGGCACCCTCGGTGGACCTGTGGCTAAAAATATTTCTGAACAAGAGTGCGCCGGTATTGCCGCAGCAGCTGGAGCAAAACCAGGAGATGCAATCTTCTTCGCTGCAGGTGAGCGTTCGGCCTCACAAAATTTACTTGGCGCTGTGCGTTTGGAAATTGGAAAGCGTTGCAATCTAATTCCTGAAAATAAGTGGGAGTTTTTATGGGTTGTAGACGCGCCGATGTTTGAACCGACGGATAACGGCGGTTGGACCGCGGTTCACCATCCATTTACTGGTCCAAAACCAGAGTTTGCAGAAAGCTTTGCAAAAGATCCTGCATCAGCGTTGGCGTATGCCTACGACATTGTTCTTAATGGAACTGAGTTAGGTGGTGGATCAATCCGTATTCACGATCGCCAGATTCAAAAAGATGTTTTCAAAGTTATTGGCTTAAGTGATGAAGAGGCACAAAGTAAGTTCGGATTTTTGCTTGAAGCATTTAACTACGGCCCACCACCTCATGGTGGAATTGCATTAGGTTTGGACCGAGTGTGCGCACTTCTAACTGGCTCGGATTCAATCCGCGAAGTTATTGCTTTCCCTAAGACAGCAAGTGGGGGAGATCCATTGACTGGAGCCCCTACACCAATCACACCGGCACAACGCAAAGAGAGCGGTATTGATGGCGCTCCTAAGCATGCTCCTCAGGTAGGCTA
>CAINSH010000195.1 GCA_903852955.1 uncultured Actinomycetes bacterium
ACTAAAGGCTCTCTTTGATCGCAATTCTTGACTACGGATCTGGCAATGTGCGTTCTGCTCAACGCGCATTTGCAACTTCGGGCATGGATGTAGTTATCACATCAGATCGCGCAGTTGCCTTAGAAGCCAAAGGTCTAGTTGTTCCTGGAGTCGGTGCATTTGCTGCATGCATGCAGGGTTTGAATGCCGTCGATGGCGCATCAATTATCAGGGAAAGAATTTCAGCAGAGCGGCCAGTGCTTGGAATTTGTATTGGAATGCAGATTCTTTTTTCACAAGGAAGTGAGCATGCACAAAATGCGCCGCATACAGGTGTGGGGATATGGGACGCCGAAGTTTCAAAATTAGATGCACCGATTCTTCCTCATATGGGTTGGAACACAGTTGAAGCTGCAGAGTCTTCAGATTTGCTGGCAGGTATTGAGGATCAATTCTTCTATTTTGTTCACTCATATGCCGCAAAGCAGGCAGTTGGGCAAAAACAAAGCTGGAGCACCTACGGGGAAAGATTTCTTGCTGTAGTTGAAGATGATTATGTATCAGCAACGCAGTTCCACCCAGAAAAATCAGGAGATGCAGGACTTGCCTTAATTAAGAATTGGACGAAAAATCTATGAGTTACTTAGAACTTTTACCTGCGGTAGATGTTAAAGATGGTCGTGCAGTTCGTCTGGTTCAAGGTGAACTTTCCCAAGAGAGTGTTTACGGTGCACCGCTTGAAGTAGCTTTGGAGTTTCAAGCTGCGGGTGCTGAGTGGTTACATCTTGTTGACTTAGACGCAGCATTTGGCCGTGGTAGCAATGCAGAACTACTTGCCCAAGTTGTTGGGGAACTTGATATTAAAGTCGAACTTTCAGGTGGTATTAGGGATGATGAATCTTTAAAGCGCGCATTAGCAACGGGATGCCGTCGAATTAACTTAGGAACTGCCGCCCTAGAAGATCCTGATTGGACCGCCAAAGTAATTGGTGAATATGGGGATCGAATTGCAGTTGGTTTAGATGTGCGAGGACATGTGCTCGCAGCTCGCGGTTGGACCAAAGAGGGTGGGGATTTATTCGAAACATTGGCGCGCTTAGATAAAGATGGATGCCAGCGCTATGTAGTAACTGATGTAACTAAAGATGGCACATTGGCCGGACCAAATTTAGAACTTCTCAAATCAGTTTGTGCCGCAACTAATATGCCGGTGATTGCAAGTGGGGGAATTTCATCACTTGCAGATATACAAGCGTTGTGTGATCTGAATGCATCGGGTGTTGAAGGTGCAATTGTCGGTAAAGCTTTATATGCAGGTGCATTTACTTTGGCGCAAGCGTTGGAGTTGACTGGCAAATGACACTCTCAGTTCGAATAATTCCCTGTCTGGATGTGACTGATGGTCGCGTTGTCAAGGGAGTTAACTTCACCAATCTAGTTGATGCTGGCGACCCAGTTGAAATGGCATCGGTGTACGGAATCGAAGGGGCTGATGAATTAACATTTCTTGATATTTCAGCAAGTGTTGTCGGTAGAGAAACCACTTTAGATGTTGTTCGCCGAACGGCAGAACAAGTTTTTATCCCACTTACTGTTGGTGGCGGAATCCGAAGTGTGCAAGATGTTGATCGGCTACTTCGTGCAGGTGCGGATAAAATTTCTATTAACACCTCAGCAATTGCCCGGCCTGAATTAATCGCCGAAATTGCAGATCGCTTTGGTGCACAAGTTTTAGTTTTATCAGTAGATGCCCGACGCGCACGTACCGAGTCTGGTTTTGAAGTAACCACACATGGTGGCCGCGAAGGAACAGATATAGATGCACTGGCTTGGGTCGAAAAGGCCTGTGCACTTGGCGTCGGTGAGATTTTGTTGAACTCAATGGATGCCGATGGCACCCGAGCCGGATATGACATCGGAATGATCACTGCAGTTCGGGCTGTTTCAAAGGTTCCACTTATAGCAAGTGGCGGTGCTGGGACATTGAGCGATTTTGCTGCCGCCCTCGATGCAGGAGCCGATGCGTTGCTTGCGGCCAGCGTCTTTCACTTTGGAATTCACCGCATAAGTGATGTCAAGAACTACCTCACTTCACATAATTATCCAGTGCGCGTCACTTCGCCTAAATAAGGCAGAATTGGTCCATGAGCGAATTGAATCCAGGAATTGAGGCCCTGCTTAAAGATGCCTCAACTTTGATTCCTGCCGTGATTCAGGATGCTAGTAGTAAACAAGTTTTGATGCTGGCATACATGAACACACAGTCGCTTGCCTTAACTTTATCGACTAAGAAAGCAACGTACTGGTCACGATCACGCAATGAGCTGTGGGTCAAAGGTGCAACCTCTGGTCATTTTCAAGAGGTCCAATCCGTAGCCCTTGATTGCGATGGTGATTCACTACTTGTGACAGTAAATCAAATTGGCACGGCTTGTCACACTGGAAATCAAACGTGTTTCCACCAGCCATTGGAAATTTCTCAATGAACCTCGACGAGTTTCGCACCTATGCAAAAGTTTCAAATGTAATTCCGGTTTCACGAAGATTATTGGCAGATGGCGAAACTCCATTAGGCGTTTACAAAAAGCTCAGCAAGAACGCTTCCAATACTTTCTTGCTTGAATCTGCCGAACATGGTGGTGCTTGGTCGCGGTATTCATTTATCGGAGTTCGCAGTGAAGCCACATTGAGTGAAAAAGATGGAAAAGCGTATTGGCAGGGAGTTGCCCCGGCTGGAGCGCCGACTGGAATTGATCCTCTAGAAGCGCTTCGCCAATCTGCTGAACATTTAAAATCTCCCAAGATTGAAGGATTACCACCTTTGACTGGTGGCTTAGTTGGTTTCATGGGTTATGACGTGGTGCGCCGATTGGAAAAACTGCCAAATCTATCGACTAAAGATTTACCACTACCTGAGTTAAGTTTTATGCTCACAAGCGACTTAGCAGTCTTAGATCACAGCGACGGCACAATCACTTTGATTGCAAATGCAATTAACTGGGATGGAAGCGACGAGCGAATTGACGAAGCTTTTGCATCGTGCAACGAACGTTTAGATCGTATGCAAGCAGATTTGGCGGTTTCACTAGCTGGTGACATTGCACAAATTGAATCTCACCCAGCACCTACTTTTGATGCCAACATGAGCGCCGTTGAGTTCAAAGCCAAGATTGCACAGGCTAAAGAGGAAATTCTTGCCGGAGAAGCTTTTCAGATTGTTTTATCACAACGTTTTTCAATGCCATGTACGGCCGATGCCATCGATGTCTATCGGATGTTGAGGCTAAATAATCCAAGTCCATATATGTACTTATTTCGCTTCAATGACGGAATAACAATCGTGGGTTCAAGTCCAGAAGCGTTGGTAAAAGTAAATCAACGCGAAGTAATGATTCACCCAATCGCCGGCACCCGAAAGCGATCAGCTTCACCCGAAGAAGATCATCGTTTAGGTGAAGAGTTGTTAGCAGATCCTAAAGAGCGCGCAGAACATCTGATGCTTGTTGATTTAGGCCGCAATGATTTAGGGCGAGTATGCGCACCTGGAACGGTTGAAGTAATTGATTTCATGCACATAGAACGTTATTCCCATGTCATGCATATTGTTTCCACGGTCACCGGAAAACTGGATTCGAAATCATCCCCGGTAGATGCACTTTTCTCAGTCTTTCCTGCCGGAACTTTATCTGGGGCACCAAAACCTCGCGCAATGGAGATTATTGAAGAGCTAGAACCAACGCGTCGTGGGGTATATGGCGGAATCGTTGGCTATTTAGATTTCACCGGCAACATTGACACCTGTATTGCTATTCGCACCGCATTAATTCATGATGGAACTGCATATGTTCAGGCAGGTGCGGGAATCGTTGCAGACTCCGATCCAGAGTCTGAAAATCAAGAGTGTCGTAATAAAGCAGCTGCAGTATTAATGGCAGTTGATTCAGCGAATAGATTACGCAAAAACTAATGAATCAATCAATTGCCATAATAATCAGCATTGTTTTCGTTTATGCATTTGTGATTTTACTCGGAAAAAGATTCAAGCTTTCATCTCGATATGAAAGAAAACCACGCGTATTAAATACCTGGAGCGCGCTAGATAAGGGAATCGATCCAACTGAACGAGATCTTTCATGAGTGTTTTAGATTCAATCATTGAAGGCGTTCGCGAAGATTTAGCATCAAGGCGCACATCCCTTAGCCAACTTCAAGAGGCAATTGACTCGGCAGCTCCTGTCCGTGATTCACTGCCAATTTTGTTAGCTTCAGAAATGTCAGTGATTGCCGAAGTTAAACGTTCATCACCTAGTAAAGGCGCACTTGCCCCAATTGCTGATCCTGCAGGTTTAGCTGAACAGTATGAAGCGGCCGGAGCAACGCTCATTAGCATTTTGACTGAGCAACGCCGTTTTGGCGGATCGTTAGCAGATCTAGATGCAGTCCGATCGCGTGTAAATATCCCGGTGTTACGAAAAGATTTTATGGTTGATGAATATCAATTCTTTGAAGCACGTGCACATGGCGCGGATGTCGTTCTACTCATTGTTGCCGCACTTAGCCAAACTCAGCTTAATGATTTTCATCAGCTTGCCGAAGGTCTTGGCATGCGCGCACTGGTAGAAGTTCACACCAATGATGAATTGGAAAGAGCGCTCGAAATTTCTCCACGAATCGTTGGAGTGAACTCAAGAAACCTTAAGACTTTAGATGTTGATGCCAAGAGTTTTGCCGAACTTATTCCACGCATCCCAACTGAACTTGTGCGAGTAGCTGAATCCGGAATTTCTACCCGCAAGGATGTTTCATTTGCACAAAATGCTGGGGCTACGGCGATTTTGGTAGGCGAGGCTTTGGTTCGAGCGGGAGACCCAAAGCTTGCAATGCGAGAACTTCTCGGTGCGGATAGACTCGACTAATGAGTACACAGACAAGTGATGTTCTTGGTCATTTTGGCCAATACGGTGGTCGCTTTGTTCCTGAAGCGCTCATCGGGGCCCTTGATGAATTAGCCGCGGCGCATGCAGCAGCCCAAATCGATCCAGCTTTTAAGGCTGAGCTAGCCGAACTTCATCGCACATACACCGGCCGACCAAGCATCATTACTGAAGCTCCACGCTTTGGCGCTCACGCAGGTGGTGCGCGAATTCTTCTTAAGCGCGAAGATCTCAATCACACCGGTAGCCACAAAATTAATAACGTTCTTGGTCAAGCGTTACTTACTAAGAAAATGGGTAAGAAGCGGATCATCGCTGAAACCGGCGCAGGTCAGCATGGCGTTGCATCTGCAACTGCAGCAGCGCTCATGGGTCTTGAATGTGTCGTCTACATGGGCGAAGAAGATACTCGCCGTCAATCTCTTAACGTTGCCCGCATGAAACTGCTGGGCGCAGAAGTTGTTCCAGTAACTTCAGGTTCTAGAACCTTAAAAGATGCAATCAACGAAGCAATGCGCGATTGGGTAACAAATGTTGCAACGACACATTACCTTTTAGGAACCGTTGCCGGCCCTCATCCATTTCCAACAATGGTCCGCGACTTTCACAAAATTATCGGCGAAGAAGCTCGTGAACAAGTTCTGGCTTTGACTGGGAAATTACCTGACGCAGTTTTAGCGTGCGTAGGTGGCGGATCAAATGCAATTGGAATATTTAATGCATTCATTCCAGATTCAGAAGTACGGTTGATCGGCCTTGAAGCCGGCGGCGATGGAGTTGAAACTGGTCGCCACGCAGCAACAATTACTGGTGGCTCACCAGGAGTTTTGCACGGAACTCGTTCTTATGTTTTACAAGATGCAAATGGCCAAACAATCGAATCACATTCAATTTCAGCTGGTCTTGATTATCCTGGCGTAGGACCAGAGCATGCTTATTTACATGACATAGGTCGCGCCGAATACCGCGCAGTTAATGATGATGCAGCGATGGAAGCTTTTGCCCTGCTCTGCAAAACCGAGGGAATAATCCCGGCAATCGAAAGTGCACATGCACTAGCGGGTGCAATGGTGATCGGTAAAGAACTTGGACCAACTGCCACATTGTTAATTAACCTTTCTGGCCGAGGCGATAAAGATGTGCAGACTGCAGCGGAATATTTTGGAATTTCTCTGTGAGTACAGCACTCGATAAAGTTTTTGAAAAAGTTCGCGCAGAAAATCGCGCAGCTTTAATTGCTTATATTCCTGCCGGATTTCCAACTCAATCAGGCTGCGCAAAAGCCATTCAGGCTTTAGCTGATGCCGGAGTGGATGCGATTGAAATTGGTTATCCCTACAGCGATCCCGTGATGGATGGCCCAACAATTCAAGAGGCTGCTGAAATTTCGCTCAAAGGCGGGACTAACGCGGCAGATGTTTTTGGCGCACTTAAAACCGCTAGCTCGGCCGGGGTTGCAGCTGTTGTTATGACGTACTGGAATCCCATTGAAAAATATGGAGTGGATGCATTTGCTCAAGCGATTTCTGATAACGGGGGATCTGGCGTGATTACTCCAGATTTAACCATTGAAGAATCTGAACGTTGGCTTGAAGCAACGTCAAAGCACTTAATTAATCCTATTTATGTGGTTGCGCCAAGTACGGCCGATGCTCGATTAGCTGCTGTAACTTCTAAGACCGGTGGGTTTGTTTATGCAGCCTCGGTTATGGGTGTAACTGGCACACGCACAGATATTTCTATTGATGCAAGTGCCCTTGTATCTAGAGTTCGCAAAACTACCGATTTGCCAGTTTCAGTTGGCTTAGGTGTATCAACTCGCGAACAGGCAAAACAAGTTGCAGCATATGCAGATGGCGTAATCGTAGGTTCTGCCTTTATTAAGTTATTGCTCAATGCTAAAGATGAGCAAGAAGGCTTAGATGCAATTTCAGATTTAGCTAAAGAACTTGCGTTAGGTGTGCGTGAAGGTCGATGAAGAACGCTCATCTCAAATACCAGCCAATAATTACGCTTCTTGCTCGTTTGATTTTAGGCGCAGTCTTGCTTGCCGCTGGAGGTTTAAAAGCTTTCAAACCATCTGAATCAGCCGGGGCAGTTGCGGCATACAAAATTCTTCCCAATAACATCGCACACATCATTGGTTACGCCCTGCCTTGGCTAGAAATTGCCG